>CALVWM010000065.1 GCA_944367185.1 uncultured Clostridia bacterium
CGATAGCTGCCCTTTCTGTATATCTGCCGACAGGCAGCGCAGGAATTACACGTCCTCTTCATGGTGTTCTGCCTCCAGCATGCTGCGCAGCTCGGAGATCTCCGTCAGCAGATCGCCCAGACAGACGCGAAGGAAGGTTTCATCTCTACGGTGCCGGCGCCTTGCCTGGTATCTCTCGCAGTCCTCGTGCATGTTGACAACGCTTTGTTTTTTGTAGCAAAACCCGCACTTGGTCGGCTGAAAGTGCCGCGTCTCCTTCGTATAGTACCGATCAAAATGCCTGCACTGATAACATTCGCCCCTCTTGTCCATGGTGTTCTCCTTTGTGTACAACTCTCTATGCTACTATTGTATATATCTAATGGGTATAAGTCAAGTAATTTATACCCATTAGGTAATATTATGGAAAAAAAGCAGGGAAAAAAATCATGATAACGATACAATTGATTCAAAAACGGCTTGCCGAAACGATCAGGCAAAGCGGCATTCCACAAACTGAAATCGCCCGCCGTTTGGGGATCAGGCAATCACAAATTTCCTGTTATGTACACGGAAAAAAGATGCCCGCGCTCGATACCCTTGCAAATCTCTGCAAGATTTTGGACGTCGACACCAACTATATCCTCTGTCAGGACCTTTCCGATTAAACAAAAAGAGCGCGCCGCTTGCAAGCAAGCGGCGCGCCTTGTTGTATTTTATCCCATCACTTTCCGATGACGGAGAAACGCTCGCCGATATGTGCGGCGCGCTCCACCTCGTCGATCATGGCGATCGCATAGTCAGCATAGCTGATGCGGCTGACGCCCTTGTCATTGACAAAGTACTCCTCGCCGCCCACAAGATATTCTCCCGTCCGCTCGCCGTCCGCGACGAAGTCACCCGCGGGGGAGAGGTAGGTCCAGACGACGTCATTACGCATACGCAGTTCTGCGAGCGCCTCGCCCATGTTGTTAGCCAGAGGCTTGAACGCGTCGGGGAAGCTCTCCAGGTCCTTGACCTGCACGGTGTGCTCGGGATTGACGTACAGGCTGCCCGCGCCGCCCACGACGAGCAGGCGCACCTTGGTGCCGCTCAGAATGTCGCACAGGTAGCGAAGAGAGGTCCTGTGCTGGGGAAGCGTTTCGGGCGTCCATGCGCCGAACGCATCGATGACGACGTCATATCCCGCGAGATCTTCCCTCGTGAGGTCGAACAAGTCCTTGACCACCTTCTTTGCCGCGGGGTCGACCGCGTCGCTCTCCTTGCGGACGATGCCGGTCACTTCAAAGCCGCGCGAAAGCGCCTCTGCAACGAGAAGTCTCCCCTCTTTTCCTGCCGCACATACGATCGCTACTTTTTTCATGATTGTTTCCTCCAAAATTTATATTCGTTGTAATCTTTCTAATTACATCGTAAGTATAGCACGCCTTTATTGTAATGTCAAGCATTACAACGTAATTTTTTTGGATTTTTTCAAAAATTTTTTGCAACAAAAAATCGCCCCGCACGGGACGAAAAAACCTGCCCCGCGGGGGACAGGCATCACGCTTAATCGATTTTGCTTGCAAGATCTTTGGTCAGGTCGAGCAACGTCACCTTTTTGAGTTCGTTTTCCATTGCCGCCTGCGCATCGGCGAGGTGCGCATCGAGCACGGCGTGGATATTGCGCCCGACGGGGCAGGCGGGATTGGGGTTTTCGTGGAAGTGGAACATGTCCCCGTCCATGCTGTTCATCGCCTTATAAACGTCGTACAGCGTGATGTCCCCCAGGTCCTTGACGATGCTCGCGCCGCCGCTGCCCGCCTTGACATCTACCATGCCCGCCGCCTTCAGACTTAAGAGCGTCCTGCGGATGACGACGGGATTGACCTGCACGCTCGCCGCGATGAAATCGGACGTGACCTTCTTCGTTGCCGAAAAGTTGTAAATGACAAGCAGCGTATGCACCGCCACCGTAAATCTTGAGGTGATCTTCATATTCCCCTGCCCGAGTTTTTCCTATATTATACAGCGCCCGCGCTGTAATGTCAAGTATTACAGCGCGGGCGCATGCAAATTTTTTTCAGCTACAGCCGCTTGGCGATCGCGTAGAGGAACTCTTCGGAGTTGAGTTTCCTGGGCGTGATGCCCTCGCGGTGGAAGAGCGGGACGAGATCGCCCGTCATCTCCCCTTCCTCAATGGTCGCAATGGTCGCCTGCTCCAGCTTCTTGGCGAACGCCATGAGTTCTTCGTTGCCGTCCATTTCGCCGCGCTTGTGCAGCGCGCCCGTCCATGCAAAGATGGTCGCCACCGAGTTGGTGGAGGTCTCCTCGCCCTTCAAGTACTTATAGTAGTGGCGGGTGACGGTGCCGTGCGCCGCCTCGTACTCATACTTGCCGTCGGGCGAGACGAGCACGGAGGTCATCATGCCAAGAGAGCCGTAGGCGGTTGCGACCATGTCGCTCATGACGTCGCCGTCGTAGTTCTTGCACGCCCACAGGATGCCGCCCTCCGAGCGCACGATGCGCGCCACGGCGTCGTCGATGAGGGTGTAGAGGTACCACAGCCCCTTTGCTTCGAACTGCTCCTTGTACTCCTCGTACACTTCGTTGAAGATCTTCTTGAACTGACCGTCGTACACCTTGGAGATGGTGTCCTTGGTCGCGAACATCATGGGCAGGCTCTGTTCGAGCGCGTAGCGGAAGCAGGAATGCGCGAAGGAGCGGATAGAATCGTCGCAGTTGTGCATGCCCTGCACGACGCCGCTCGTGCCGTTGAAGTCATGGACGAGCTGACGGGCGACCTCGCGTCCTTCCTTATCCTCGGTGACGAGGAACACCTTGTTCCCCGGCTCCGCGATATGATCGACCGCCGCGTACACGTCGCCGTAGGCGTGACGGGCGAGCACGATGGGCTTGGTCCAGGTGGGCACATAGGAGCGGATGCCCTTGCAGACGATGGGCGCGCGGAACACGGTGCCGTCCAGAATGCGGCGGATGGTGCCGTTGGGGCTCTTCCACATCTCATGCAGGTTGTATTCGCTCATTCTCTGCACGTTGGGCGTGATGGTCGCGCACTTGACGGCAACGCCGTACTTCTTGGTCGCGAGCGCGCTCTCCACCGTGACGGTGTCCGCCGTCTCATCGCGGTGCACAAGTCCCAGATCGTAGTATTCGGTATTCAAGTCGACATAGGGAAGGATGAGGATCTCCTTGATCTTCTTCCAGAGGATGCGGGTCATTTCGTCGCCGTCCATCTCCACGATGGGGGTCGTCATTTGGATCTTTGCCATAAGTACCTCGCCGATTTTTTCCTCTATTATACGATTTTTTGCCGCCGTTTGCAACTTTTTGCGCCTGAAAAAACGCCGCGCGTCAAAATTCCCGTATGAATGATATGTTTTTGCGTCTTCGGACGGGCGAGCGCGTCCGTGATGACCTCCTCCAAAAGGCGGCGCGTGCCCGAGAGCGTCCCCCCAAGCAGGTACCCTGCAAGCGAGCCGGGCACCATGTTCAGCTCGTTGAAGTACACCTCCTCGCCGATGACGAGGAAGTCCGCCCGCACGATGCCGCGCATCCCGAACGCCTCATATAGCGTGCGCGTCAACGCATGGATGCGCGCCGTAATCTCTTCAGGCAGTTCTGCGGGGCACTTGCTTCCCCTGCCCTCCTCATACTTTTCGCGATAGGTGAGCACATCCCCCGCCGAGAACACCTCTTCGGGCGGTGAGAGGCGCACTTCTTCTCCGATGCGCGCCGCCGCGCAGTTGATATCCCGCCTGCCCCCGAAGTACTTCTCGAGAAGCGCCGCGTCGTCCAGTTCAAAGGCGAGCGCGAGCGCCGCGTCCAGTTCCCCGGGCGTATGTACGACCGTGACGCCGATGCTCGAGCCCAGATGCACGGGCTTGACGACGAGCGGATACCCAACCTCTTCCGCCTTTGCCGCGCCGTCCTCGCCCTCTTTGAGGCACACGGCGGGCGCAACAGGGATATTCAGCCCGCGCGCCGCGATCTTGGTGAGCCATTTGTCCATGAACACCGCGCTCTCGGGCATGGCGGGCGAGGCAAGGGGGACGCCGTGCCAGGCGAGCAGCGCAGAAAGCGTGCCGTCCTCGCCCATGCCGCCGTGGCAGCAGTTGAGCGCGACGTCAAAGCGGGCGACGACGCGCCCCCTGCCCTTCGCGCGCACGAGCGCTCTGCCCTCCACCCGCACGGGAAGGGGCGGCTTCTTGGGTCGGACGACCTCCTCCACGGCGCGGAAGTCCGCCGTGACCATGCCGCCCTCGGGCGGGAGCCAGACGGGCAGGACGCGGTAGCTCCCGCCGCGCAGCAGATTGCACACGAGCATCCCCGTGATGACGGAGACCTCGCTCTCGCTGGACCTTCCCCCGAAAAAGACTGCGACTGTCGGCATACAAAAAACACCTCCGAAGAATTTTTCTTCCGAAGGTGTTTCTTTGGTCGGGTATCTTTAATAGATGTCGGGCAGGTCGTTGAGGAAGAGCACGCAGTCCCCCGCGCCCAGTTCCTTGGCAAGGATATTCTGCGCGTCCTGCAGGGTGGGCACGATGCGCAGGTTTTCCTCCGCGCCGCCCGCCGCAAGATATCCGCTGCGCACTTCCAGAACGAGTGTTTCACCTACAAGGATTACAAGATCCAGCCCGACGAGTGAAGCACCCAACCTTGCATTGATCTCTTCTTCAAGCTGCCCGAGTTCAACAATGCCGGGCGTGACGACGACCTTCCTCCCGCCCGCAAGCTTCAGCACTTCGACGGCGTTCTGCGCGCCCGCTGTGTTGGCGTTGTACGCGTCGTCCAAAATGATGACGCCGCCCTGATTGCGCCGCTCCAGGCGGTGCGCGACGGGCGTGATCTCGGCAATGCCCGCTCTGATCTCCTCCGCCGTCATGCCGAGCAGCGAGCACAGCGCCGCGGCAAGCGCGACGTCCTCCGCCGCATGCCTGCCGAGCACAGGTACCTGCACGGGAAAACTGCCGTCCGGCAGGCGGAGCGTGAAGCGGGTGCCGTCCAGCGAGAGGCGGACGTCCTCCGCATCAAAGTCCCGCCCCATGACGAGGTCGCCTTCCCTTGCGAGGTCGGCGACCGTCCTGCCAAGAACGCAGCGGCGAGATCTACCGACGAGCACGCCCTTTTCCGCCTTGATTGCCTCCGGCGAGCCGAACGTCTCGGTGTGCTGGGGACAGACACCCGTCAGAATGCCGTATTCGGGCGTGACAATATCGCACAGCTGCGCGATCTCGCCCTTCCTGCGCGCGCCCATCTCCGCGAGAAAGACGTTGCAGTCCAGCCCGATCTCATTGACCGTGCGCGCGATGCCGCTCGGCGTATTGTACGAATAGGGTGTTTCTATCACTTTGAAGCGCACGGAGAGAATGGTCGCCGCAAAGTGCTTGACGCTGGTCTTGCCGAAGCTTCCCGTGATGCCCACCTTGACGACACTGCTCTTGTCCAGTTCCGCCTTCGCCCTTTTGATGAAGCGGGCGGTGTGCGGCGTCTCGTACGCCTTCATGACAAAGCAGACGCCCGCGAGGATGACGGGAGTCAGAAGGGGCACGATCGCAAAGGGAACGTAGCGCAGAAGATTGTACCACGGCGCGTTGATCGCGAGCGCAACGGCGCGCATCGCAAAGGCAAGCCCGATATTGACGGCGACCATGACAAGAGTATAGGAGACGGTCAGCCGCATGAGGCGGGGCGTCGGCACTTCCTTGACTTTGAGGGCGTGCCTGCTCTCCGAGACGCAGTAGAGCACGGCGAGCCCGATGAAGGGGATCGCCGAGATGAGGTTGGCAATCTCGCTGCCCAAAAAGGAAAAGCATACGCTGACGATGGCCGTCAGAAGCGCGATGGCAATGGCGAGCAGGGACGCCTTCTTGCGCTCGATATTGCGGCTGCGATAATACCACTTCAGAAACGCCCTGCAGGAGTATCCCTCCTGCTGCAGGATGCCGAGCAGGCGGACGGAGCACATCACGAAGATGTAGCCCGCGAGCAGACCTCCTGCGATATTGGCGATGACCGACCAGACTCCCATTGTAAAAACTCCTCCGTCTTTGCATTGAACGCGAGCGCATTTTCCAGATGCGCGAAGTGTCCGCAGCCCTCCATGACGAACAGCTGGCTGCCGCGGACGGCGTGCACATAGATCATCGTGGACGAGAGCGGCGTCTCGGTATCCTTGCTGCCCGTGATGAACAGCACGGGACGGCGGATGCGCGCCGCGTCGCCGCGCAGATCCTCGTTGACGATCTTTTTATAGCTCTCCCGCATGAGGGGCGGGAGACTTCTGTACTCCTTACTCCCGAAGTGGCGCTCGGCATACTTCGGCGCGATTTTTCTGACGGCGCGATAGCACCTGACGCGCAACTTGTAGCCAGCCGTGCGCCGCGGCACGATGCCCGCACAGCCCGTGAGCACCGCGCGGTCGAACACATCCGCTCGCGCAAGGCACTTGACGGCGACCCTGCCGCCGAAGGAATGCGCCACGATGTGCGGGAATGTAATGCGCAGTTCGTCAAGCGCCGCCATGAGCCAGTCGGCATAGTCCTTGACCGACCACGCCGCAGGGAGCGCCTCCGCGCCGCCGAAGCCCGGAAAATCCAGCGCGGTCACGCGGTAAAACCTGGAAAAATAGCTTATCTGTGGGTAAAAACTCTCTTTGGAGGCGAGGTAGCCGTGCAGAAATATGAGGTCTTTCCCCTCGCCCCGCTGCACATAGGAAAGTTTCAACCGAGCTCCTTGACCATGACGAGGGCGTCCTCGCCGTCCGGATAGTAGCGCGAGCGCGCATACAGACCGCAGAAGCCGTATTTTAAGTACATGGACATGGCGGGCGCATTGGAAACGCGCACTTCCAAAAAGACGCGCTTTGCGCCCTTTTCCTCGGCGATCTCAAGAAGATCTTCGAGGATCCTGCCGCCTCTTCCGCACCTGCGGTACACCTCCGCCGTGCAGATGAGCTGCACTTCCGCCTCGTCCAAAACGACGCTCACGCCGCCGTACGCCGTGATCACGCCCTCCTCTTCTAGGAGAGACCCGTAAAAATTGCCCGAGAGAAAGGAATCGGCAAGCATACGGTGATTCCACGGATCGGAAAAGTTCTCCGCCTCCAGCGTGGCGATGGCGTTGAGGTCGGCATACTGCCAGCTTCTGCCGTTCATTTCCCCTCCTCTGCGGACGACTTCCGCAAGTACAGCGCCTCCAAGGCGTGCGCGGGCATGACCTCCCCCGCCTTATTCACGGCGGCGGCAAGCAACCCCTGCGCCGCGTCCGCGACGCGCACCCCTTCCAAGAGCGGCGTGTGCGCAACGGGCACATACCCCGACGCAATGATCGCATCCACCTGCTCCCGCGAAGCAAACAGAGGCGGGATGCTCACCTGCGTGCCGGAATAGCCGCAGGCATAGAAGTTTCCATGCCCCGCGTCCACAAGGCAGAGCTTTTGTTCGTTCGTATCAGCATATGCGAGGCAGTCAAAAGAGGTGAGCGCCAGCGCCTCCTTTTCGGCGGCAAGGCACAGTCCCTTGACCGTGGCGATGCCGATGCGGATGCCCGTAAACGAGCCGGGTCCCACCACGCAGGCAAAGAAGCAGCAATCCCGCGGCGTCAGCTGCGCCTGTTTGAGAGCGGCATCCACCTCGTCCATTAAAATCACCGAGTGCCGCATCGCGCAGTCGGGTCGGGGCAGGACGATCTGCCGCTCACCATGGACGGCGACGGTATTGAGTTGTCTGCCGCTCGTATCGATGGCAAGAAAGTTCATGTAACGATCTCCCGTTCTTCTTCGTTCACCTTTCGGATGACGACCTTTTTGCAATCTGCAGGCAGTAGTCCCGCGATGTTCTCGCTCCATTCGATCAGACAGATCTTTCCCGCGTCAAAGTAGTCGAAAAAGCCCAGCTCCTCCGCCTGCCGCTCGCTCTCGATGCGGTAGCAGTCGAAGTGAAACATGGGCTCGTAGCTGTTGACATAGGCATACGTCGGGCTCAACACGTCCTCTGTTACGCCCAGCCCGCGCGCGACGCCCTGCGCGAACGCCGTCTTGCCCGCGCCCATCTCCCCTTCGAGAAGCACCACGTCCCCGGGGCGTAACGTCTTTGCATATTGCGCCGCGAAGGACTTGGTCTCCTCGGGCGAATGGGAAAGAAAAATCGCCATATCACGGATATTATACCGCATACGGCGACGTTTTGCAAGAAATTTTTCTCAGTGCGTCAGGAAGAAATGCAAAATCGCAAGCCCGATCAAAAGCAGAGTCACGGCGATCAGCACGCCAATCGTGACGACGGTGCGCTTTTTCTCCTCCTCATCCGTGCGCTCCTTTTTGGGCTGCATCTTTGCGTTGAGGCGATTGATCGCGCGCGAAATGTGTTTATAGACGAGCAGCGTCACAAGGGACGCGACGAGGCAGCGGAGCAGGTTGAAAGGAAGCACGGACACCCACAGGTAGAGCGTATAGAAGTTTTCCTGTGTGCATTCAGGAAAGAGCGGCGTCATCATGGAGAGCAACGGCTCCCAACTCCCGCCGAACATGAGCGAGACATAAGCGGGGACTAAGAGAAAGCGATTGAGAAAGATCGCAAGCGCTGTGGAGATGAGCGTCCCTACGCCCATACCAAGAAGCGCGCCCTTAAATGTGCGGATTCGCCCGTAAATAACACCCACAGGAATGACGAGCGCAAAACCGACGAGGATGTCCGCAAAATCGCCCACGAAGAAGGTAGAGGTCGAGACGAACACGAGTTTGATGAGCACCATCATCACGACGATGATGCAGCCCGACACGGGACCCAGGGCAAAGGTACCGATGAGCACGGGAATATCGGAAAAGCGGAACTCCAGAAAGCCGGGGAAGGCAAACGGGAGAGAGAAATTGAAGATGTACAGTACCGCCGCCAGTGCGGAAAAGAGCGCGATCATTGCGATGCGCGTCGAGGAAAAGTAACGTTTTGCAGCCATAGCAAAGAACTCCTGAAAATATTTCGAGTATTCTTTGACCTGCATGCAAAGCGCGCCCCGCACAAAGCGGGGCGCGCGAAAATACGCACTTTACTCTTTTCTCATCCGGACTATGACCGTCGGTGCGGGAATCTCACCCGCTCGGGAGCCGCCTGGCTCTTCGCAGACTATACTGCCGGTGGAGATTTTCACTCCGCCCCAAAGAATATTCGATTGTGTTCATTATAATACCGCCACCCGCGCGCTGTCAAGTATTTTTTGTATTTTTCCAAATCGTAAGAGAATAGCTCTCCCCATTCGGAAAACGCAATTCAAGTTCATCGCCTTTTTTTCGAACAACGGCTATAAATTCCTCTTTTATCAATACACGAAGTTCTTCTAACAACAGCTCCGCCGATAACTTTGCGTTTTGTCCTTGTTCTTCCAAATTGAATGAATTCACTTATTTTCTCCTCAAATACAGTTATAAACTGCATTTTTTCTATTTTACAGTTTGAAACTGTATTATGTCAAGTGTTTCGAGGGATAAAATGCAAGAGCTCTACAATCTTTCCAAAAATTTGAAACAACTGCGCGAAGGATACGGCTACACGCAGACCGCCGTCGCGCAAAAAATAGGAATAAGGTATCAGTCCTACCACGCCTATGAAGCCGGCATCACCGTACCGACGTTGGAGAACTTTATCAAGCTTGCAAAATTGTATGACGTCCCGCTGGACGAGCTCATCGCGCCGTAAGGTACACGCAAACAAAAGCGCGCCCTAGCGCCCAAATACAAACCGCCGCCCGCCGTTTTCTACGGCGGGCGGCGGTGATTTTTGCAACCGTTTTTGAAATTTTATACCGGCAATCAGCGGATATCCCCTTCATAGATCGGGAATGCGGCGCAGAGTTCATGGACTTTGTCCGAAACGTCCGCGACCGCTTCTTCTTTCTTCCAGATGACCTCGGTGACGAGATCGGCGAT
>CALVWM010000066.1 GCA_944367185.1 uncultured Clostridia bacterium
TCGATGCGCTTTTATTCGGGACTGCTGCGCGCCGCGAACCCCGTCAAACGCGGCATCGTGCGCGGCGCACTGCGGCTCGCACACAAAAAGAGCATTCTGGACATGATGCTCTTGCCCGACGCGCCCCCTTCCTATGCGGACGTCGGCGAAGCGCTCACGCGGAAATTTTCCGCCGCTCTTCCAAAAGCTCGTTCGCTTCTTGCCAATCTGCGTGCCTTTCTGGACGGTACGCAGGCATTGGACAGACGCTTTTCCACAAACTACGAATCGGAGGAACAGCTATGAAACGACTGATGCCTGCAAGGAAGCTTGAATGGAGCTGGATCCTGTATGATGTGGGCAACTCCGCGTTCACGCTGCTCATCAGCGCCATCATGCCCATCTATTTCAACAGTTATCTTGCCGCCAACGCGGGCATTGGCGAGACGACCGCAGGCTCCTACTGGGGCTTTGCCACCGCCATCGTGACCATCTGTGTCGCCGTTCTAAGCCCTATCTTTGGCACGTTGAGCGACTTCAAGGGGTACAAGCGCCCTATCTTTTTGTTCTTTGCGGTCATGGGCGTCATCGGCTGTGCGGCGCTGGGCATCCCCATGCCGTGGCTGGTGTTCCTCATCGTGTTTGTCATCACCAAGATTTTCTACTCGGGCAGCCTCGTCTTTTACGATGCCATGCTCGTTGACATGGCGTCGCCCGCGCGCACGGATATCGTCTCCTCCAAGGGATACGCGTGGGGATATATCGGAAGCTGCATCCCCTTTATCATCAGCATCCTGATCGTCAACTTTTCCCCGCTGGAAACGGCGGTCTCCATGCCCATTGCGACCGTCATCAATGCGGTATGGTGGATCGGATTCACCATCCCGCTCATGAAGAACTACAAGCAGACGCACTTTGTGCCGCGTACGCCGCACGCCATCCGCGACAACTTCAGGCGGCTGTTCTCCGTCTTTTCCAAAAAATCCGCCATCCCCAACAAGAAGGGCATCATCATCTTCCTGATCGCCTTCTTCCTGTATATCGACGGCGTGTACACCGTCATCGATATGGCGACGACCTTTGGCACGGCGCTCGAATTCGACAGCACACAGCTCGTTCTGGCGCTGCTCTTGACGCAGTTCATCGCCTTCCCCGCCGCCATTGTGATGGGGAAACTTGCGGACAAAGTCCGCATTGAACTGTTGATCCTGATCAGCATTGTTGCCTATACGGGCATTGCGCTGTTTGCCGTGTTCATGAACGCGGTCTGGCAGTTCTGGGTGCTTGCCGTCGCGGTCGGCCTGTTCCAGGGCGGCGTGCAGGCGCTCTCCCGCTCCTACTTCGCCAAGATCATCCCCGCCGACCAGTCGGGGTGCCTGTTCGGCATCCTCGATATCTTCGGCAAGGGGGCTTCCTTTTTGGGCACCCTCCTGTCAAGCATCATCATGAATACGACGGGTTCGGCAAACCTTGCCGCCATCCCCATTGCCTGCCTGCTGGCGGCGGGCGTTGCCGTGTTCCTGATCGCAGCAAAAGTCAACCGTCCCTACCTTATCCAAAAGGCGCAGGAGGAGCAGGCATCCGCCGACACCCCCGACACTTCCGACGCTGAGCAGCAATCGTAAATACGCACAACAATAAGGCGGCGGCTTGCCCGAATGGGCAAGCCGCCGCCGATTTTATGCCGTTTTCACGACCCTTCGGGCGACGAAACTCAATGCTCGCGCAGCCCCTTGGGGTAGTGGTTTTTGAGCGTGCCGCCCGCCGACTTTGCAAGCCCGACGGGATAGCCCCGCCATGTGGCGACGCCCCAACCCTCCGGCATCCTGCTTGCGAGCGTCTCGCCGCGCAGCCAGTGCGCGCACGCTTCGTCGTCTATGGGCGCGGTGCGGCGCACGTTCTCCGCTTTGGCGCTCATGGCAAGGGCGTGGGCGGGCGTAAAGCGCTTGCCGTCGAACTTTCCCAGCTCGATGCCCGCGCGCAGGACGCGCCCCGCAAGGGCGGGAAGCCCTGCGGGCAGAAGATACATTCTGCCGCCAGCAAGCGTCGTCACGTTGCCGGGCGGCGGCGAAAGAAAGAAGTCCGCCGCGAAGTCCTGCCATGCGCGCTCCGCCGCCCGATCGCGCGTCTGCGGGAAGGCGGGCGCATCATAGCGCTCTCCCTCCTCTTTGACGAGCTTTGCCGCATAATGCCCCTCGCCGCGCACCTCGTGGGGCAGGAGCAGGTGTTCCTCGACGAGCGTAAATTCTGGGTGGCGAACGAGAAAGGCGCGGATCTGCCCCTCATTCTCGCCATATTCAAAGGTGCACGTCGAATAGACGAGCGTGCCGCCGCCCGCAAGCAGCGCCGCCGCGTCCTCGAGAATGGTGCTCTGGCGCGCAATGCAGCGAGCAACGTTTTCCTCGCTCCACTCCGCAACGGCATTTGCGTCCTTGCGGAACATGCCCTCGCCCGAGCAGGGCGCATCGACGAGCACCTTGTCAAAGTACGCGGGCAGTTTGGCGGCGAGGGACGCGGTGTCCGTACTGATGACGGCGCAGTTGGAAACGCCCAGCCGCTCGACGTTCTGCGAAAGGATGCGCGCGCGGTCATAGACGTACTCGTTGGCGACGAGCACGCCCTCTCCGCCCATCGCGCCCGCGAGCTGCGTTGTCTTGCCGCCGGGCGCGGCGCACAGATCGAGCACCCGTTCCCCCGCTTTCGCGTCCAAAAGGGGCGCGGCACACATGGCGGAGGGTTCCTGCGAATAGAACAGTCCCGCGTGGTGCGCAGGCAGCGAGCCAACTTTCTCCAGGTCACAATAAAAGCCGCTTGGCTCCCACGGGACGGCGTCGCCGACGGGCAGGAGCGCCGCAAGCTGCGCCCTAGCGAGTTTTAAGGGGTTGGCGCGCACACCCTTGCAGGGCGAAGCTTCCATGGCGTGCAAAAAGGCGGGGAACCGCTCTCCCAGCCTTTCTTGCATGCGCCGTAAAAATGTTTCAGGCAAATTCATATCTCTTGCAGGGCGTGCTCGAGGGACTCGAGCGAGACATAGGATGCCCCTGCGGACACCGCGTTCTGATAGCGCACGCCGCCCTGGCCGCGCGCAATGTAGACGTTGCATTCGGCGGGGTGCGAGGTGTACTTCCCGCCCGAGGCGAAGATCGCCGCCACGAGGTGGACGGAGAGCGGCACTTCCTCCTCCACTTCCTTGGAAAAGCAGAACACCTTCCCCACGAGCGAGCCCGCCTTGGCGCGGCGGTGCATGTGCTTGTTGACGTAGCGGTAGAATTCGTCGTGCGCCCTGGCGCGGCGCTCGCGCTCCTCGTCGCGCTCGGCGAGGTAGGTCTTGAGCCCCTGCGAGGCGAGCGGACTGATCTTATAATCTGCAATGCGTCCCGCGCGGATGTGATTGCGGGAGACAAACTCCGCCACACCAGAGATGTGCTCGCTTTTTAGAAGCGCCTCGCATACGCGCATGGTCGCATAGGCGTCGTCCACGGCGCGGTGCGGGGTGAACTCCACGCCCAGTTCTTCCGCCATGGCACCCAGTCCCAGCTGGTGGGAGAAGTTGTGCTTGATATTCATGTAGAAGAACTGCGTATCGTAGTAGGAAAAGCGCAGAGAGGGCAGTTTATAGCGGCGGGTCTCTAAGTTGAGGTAGTTCACGTCGTTGAGCGTCGCATGTCCGAGCACGATGTGATCTTTGTCTTCCAGCAGAGATTTGATGCGCGAATACGCCGCGGGGAAGGCGGGATACTTCTTGAAGTCCTCATAGACGTAGGGAAGCACCAGCCCTTCGCGCCCCTTGCGGTCGGTCAGATGAAACTTGCCGCGCGGATTGAGGAGGATATCTTCCCGCTCCAGCACGTTGAAATTTTCATCCGCCAAAACGTACCCGAACGCACAGATCTTGGCAACGCTCTTGTAGACGCACGCACATTCGATGTCGAAAAATACGTACTTCATGAACGGGGCAAGATCTTCTCCTTCCCGCCCATGTAGGGACGGAGCACTTCGGGAATGTCCACGCTGCCGTCGGCGTTGAGGTGGTTCTCCACAAACGCGATGAGCATTCTGGGCGGCGCGACGACCGTGTTGTTGAGCGTATGCGCATAGGCGGAGCCGTTCGCGCCCTTGTAGCGAATCCCCAGCCGCCTTGCCTGCGCGTCCGTGAGGTTGGAGCACGACCCGACTTCAAAGTACTTCTTCTGGCGGGGCGACCACGCCTCCACGTCCACGCTGCGGTACTTGAGGTCGGCAAGATCGCCCGTGCAGCACTCCAGCGTGCGGACGGGAATGCCCATGGAGACGAACAGTTCGACGGTGTAGTTCCACATTCTGTCGTACCACATCTCGCTCTCTTCGGGCTTGCAGATGACGATCATCTCCTGCTTTTCAAACTGGTGGATGCGGTAAATGCCGCGCTCCTCGATGCCATGCGCGCCTTTTTCCTTGCGGAAGCAGGGCGAATAGCTCGTCAGCGTCAGGGGGAGCTTGCTCTCGTCGATGGTCTGTCCCATGAATCTTCCGATCATGGAATGCTCGCTCGTGCCGATGAGGTAGAGATCTTCGCCTTCGATCTTGTACATCATACCGTCCATCTCTTCAAAGCTCATGACGCCCGAAACGACGTCCGAACGGATCATGAAGGGCGGGATGCAGTAGGTGAAGCCCTTGTCGATCATGAAATCCCTTGCATATGCAAGCACCGCGGAATGCAGGCGGGCGACGTCGCCCGTCAGATAGTAGAAGCCCTGTCCGCTCGTGCGGCGCGCGCTGTCAATGTCGATGCCCTGCAACCGTTCCAGAATATCGAGGTGATAGGGCACTTCAAAGTCGGGCACTTTGGGCTCTAAGAAGCGCTGACGCTCGACGTTCTCGGAATCGTCCTTGCCGACGGGCGTCTCGGCGCAGACGAAGTTGGGGATGCGCATCATGACCTCTTTGAGGCGCGCGCTCACCTCCTCCGTCTCCTTTTCTATTTCGGCAAGGCGCGCGGCGTCTGCCGTGACCTGCGCCTTGACCTTCTCCGCTTCGTCGAGCTTCTTCTCGCGCATGAGCGCGCCGATCTGCTTGGAGAGGGAATTTCTCGCGGCGCGCAGCGCGTCGCCCTCCGTCTGAAGGGCGCGGCGGCGCGTGTCCAGGGAGAGCGCCTCGTCCACAAGGGGAAGTTTGTGATCCTGAAATTTCTTTTTGATGTTTTCGCGCACGCGATCGGGGTCGGCGCGCAGAGCTGCGATATCGATCATGATTGCCTCAAACGGTTTTTCTTCAATTATACACCCTTTTCACGGGAATTGCAACCTTCCCCGCGCGTCATGCCAAAAAAAAGAGAAAGTTCCCGTCTTTTTTTGACTTTTACGCGCATACGGTGTATAATGGTGGAAAGATCATTTTGCAGCAGGAGGTGTACGGGTGAACGAACAAGACGGCGTACAGCCCGCGCATACGCCCGCGCAGGAACAATCTGCCGCGCGCAAATCGCACAAGCAGCTGATGAAGCGCTTCCGCCGTGCCAAGGTCATCCCCGCCGCAGAGGACGTGGAGCGCTTTTCCCCCGATCCCGATACGGGGCTTTCCGACGAACAGGTCGAGCAGCGCTTTTCGCAGATGCTCTTCAACGACGTCAATAAAAAGTACAGCAAGTCCTACACGAGCATCTTCGTGGGGAATATCTGCACGGTATTCAACTTTCTCTGCCTCATCGTCGCGCTTGCGCTGGCGTATGCGGGAGCAGAGCTTTCGCAATTCCTCTTTGTCGCCATCTTTGCGGCCAATCTCCTGATCGGCATCGTCCAGGAGATCCTCGCCAAAAAGCAGATCGATAAACTGGCAGTGCTCGTCTCCTCGACGGTCAAAGTCATCCGCGGCGGGAAGCGGCGGGACGTCAACGTGCGGGAGATCGTCCTCGACGACATTCTCCTCCTGGAAGCGGGGCAGCAAGTCCCCGCGGACTGCATCCTTTTAGACGGCATCGCAGAGATCAACGAATCGCTCTTGACGGGCGAATCCGTCCCCATCAAAAAGGCGGAGGGGGATACGCTGTATGCGGGCTCCTTCGTCGCGAGCGGCGCGTGCCGCGTGCGCGCCGATAAGGTGGGCAACGCGACCTACCTCAACAGCCTGACCTCGCGCGCGAAGAAGTACAAAAAACCGCGCTCGGAGATCATGAACTCCATCCGCCTGTTCATCCGCGCGATCAGCCTTCTCATTGTCATCGTCGCTGCGGCGATGGCGTGGACCAACTGGCGTGCGACGGGCAATATCAACGCCACGATCCAGCTCACCTGCGCGGTCGTCGTGGGCATGATCCCCTCGGGGCTGCTGCTGCTGACGTCCTTTGCAATGGCGGTGGGCGTGCGCAGGCTTGCCAAGAAACACACCCTTGTACAGGACCTGTACTCCCTTGAAATGCTCGCGCGCGTCAACGTGCTGTGCCTGGATAAGACGGGCACGATCACGGACGGAAGGATGACCGTGAGCGACTGCATGATCCTCAACACCTTTGTCGACCACACGCTGGACGAGGTCATGGCGAGCATGCTCGCGGCGCTGGATGACAACAATCAGACCTCCATGGCGCTGCATGAACGCTTCGGGCACACGCCCGTCATGCACCCGACGGCGGTCGTGCCCTTTTCGAGCAAGCGCAAGCTCTCCGCCGTCTCCTTCGGCGAGGAAGGGACTTTTGTCATGGGCGCGCCCGAGTTTGTCCTGCGCCCCATGCCGCCCAAGGTGGATAAGATCGTCAAACAATATGCGGCGGGCGGGCTGCGCGTGCTGGTGCTCGCCTACTCCCCCGGCGCGATCGTGGGCGACAAAGTCCCCTCGGTGCTGCGCCCCGCGGCGATCATCACGCTTGCGGACAATATCCGCGCGGACGCCGCAAAGACGATCGCGTGGTTCCGAGAAAACGACGTCGATATCAAGATCATCTCGGGCGACAACCCGGTCACGGTCTCCGAGGTCGCCCGCCGCGTGGGCGTGCCCAACGCCGAGCAATACGTATCGCTGGACGGACTGACCGAGCCGGAAGTGGAAAATCTTGCCGACAAATACACGGTGTTCGGGCGGGTCACGCCCGAGCAGAAGGCGATTTTGGTGCGCGCGCTCAAACAGCGCGGCGATACGGTCGCCATGACGGGCGACGGCGTCAACGACATTCTCGCCCTGAAGGAAGCGGACTGCGCGATCTCGGTCGCCGCGGGCAGCGAGGCGGCGCGCAATGTTTCGCACCTCGTACTGACCGACAACAACTTCCTGTCCCTGCCCGACGTCGTGTACGAGGGGCGGCGGGTCATCAACAACATCAAATCCTCGGCGTCGCTGTACCTCATGAAGACGCTCTTCACGGTGTTTGTGGCGGTGTTCTGCTTCTTCCTGCGCTCGCAGTACTTCTTTACGACCAACAACATGCTGCTGTTCGAGACAATGGTGACGGCGCTGCCCTCCATGGTGCTGGCGCTCCAGCCCAACGGCGAGCGGGTCAAGGGGAAGTTTATCCCCTTCGTCCTCGCCCGCGCCATTCCGGGCGCCGTGACGCTGTTTCTGTGCGTGCTTGCCGTCTACGCGGGCGTTCAGCTCTTCCCCGCGGAGTTCGGCGGACTGAATATCCCCATCGACCAGGGCAACGGAGCGGTCAAGGACTATATCAACCCGATGTTCGTGCTTGCCGTCTCCTTCGGCGGACTGGTGATGCTGTCGCATATCTTAAAGCCATTCAACTGGCTGCGCGCATCGGTGTATGTCGTGTCCGTGGGCGTGAGCATTCTGGTGCTGTGCGTTCCCGTCCTCGGAGACCTCATCTATACGGGCTGGTCCACGGTGCAGCTCGATCTGACGCAATGGCTGTACCTGTGCTGCATCATCCTTGCGGCATTCCCCGTCTCGGGCTGGCTGGTGCGATTGGGCGACTTTTTAAGCCCCAACGACTGACAGGGGAGCAGGCACGCACAAATTTGGACGAACGTCACAACCTGCACCCGCGCGGTATTATCTGATCATTGAAAAAAGGAATCTGACAATATAAGCCCGCGCCCTCGCAGATTGCGAGGGCGCGGGCAGTTTTTTAATTCTATGAACTTACCGTAATTGTTTGATAATCCCTCGATGTGATCGATGTGTTTCGCCAATTATACCACCACGGCGAAATAGACGAATTCGCTGCGATAATGCTTCCATATGTTATGTAACTATTGCTTTCTATTGCGTTGTATGATCCATTTGTGCATGTAAATGTACCTGCGCTTATTTCAATGTTGGGATTGGCAGCATCGATTCTTAACCCCGCATTCTGACCGGAAATCGTCCCGCCGGTAATCGTCAGTTCTGCATTATCATTGCCATACCAAATTCCATAGGGATTCCCTTGACTGCCCGCCGTGAAGGTACCGCCGTTGATCGTAACCTCAAGCTCCGGATAGGAGTTACCGTTTTCCAAAGTCATCCCCGTCGAAGCACCATAGACATAAATTGTATCAGTTGCGCTATCTGCCGGGGAAAACGTCACGGTTGCCCCCGTCCAGACGCCAAAGCCCGTCGTGCCTCCCGCCCGAATATTCGCGCGCGTGATATAGGCATTCCCCTGCATGATGAAAGCGCCGTTGCCCTGATAGTTTGTGCTTGTCGCCGACTCTCTTCCAAATATTCCGCCATTTACCCTGGCATGCCCACCATACACCTTAAAGGCATAGGAAGCACCTGCACCGGGAAGAAATGCCCCGTTATCTTGACCAACAAAACAGCCGCCTTCAATAAACGCAATGCCACCTTGAATGCGGATTCCGTCGCCCTGCTGTGCCGTATATACTCCGTTGGAAACCCGCAGTACTCCGCCATCAATTTCAACAGCATGTCCGCCGTTTCGGCTTAAATAATAATCCCAATTGCTTTGAATATTCCTTTGTTCTCTATCGCCAACCCCGGACGTTTGTATTGTTACGTTTGCAAGGTCCACAACCGTCGATTGTTCTTTCTGAATATCATTAAACGACAGCGTTGCAATATTTACATTTTGCTGTCCCATTGCACCGGTAACATATAACCCGCCGCCGACCGAATTGGTGATTTTTCCCGCATTGATCGTGACAGACGTATTCGCAGTCCCCTCTACGCGGACGGCATAGCTCTTGATGACCTGATTCTGATAATCATAGTACGCCCACCCAAGCCAAGAACCGGTAGAATACGTCAGGTCATTTTCCACGCCCGTATGTGTAACGTTGAGCGTGCCGTTGCAGGTCAGCGAGCCGCCGCGGACATAGACGCCGTTGTAGATATTGGCAGAACCGTCGCCCGAAGTATCTCCCTGTGCCCATGTGGTACCCTCCGCGATCGCACTTGTGACCGAGAGGGTTGCGCCGCTTGCCTGCGTCAGACTGCCGCCGCGCAGATAGATCGCCGTACCGCGCGTCGTGTTTACGGAAAGTCCGCCCGATGATTGGGAAATATTTCCGTTGGCAACGACGATGCCAAGCCCGTTGGACGTAATGTTGTATTCGCCCGTCTGCGTCGGAGCGCTCGTCTGAAGATCGATATGCCCGCCTTCCAGCATGACGGCGGCACTGGAAAGCTCCGTCCCGCTCTGCCGTATGACGCCGCGATAGGTGCCCTTCAGCACGACATTGGCACGATCAGGCGTTGCGTTCTCCACCTGCGCCAGAATTCCCGCGGAGTCTGTACCCAATACATTCAACGTAAGGTTGTCACATTGAATGTACCCGTTATTCATTTGGATCCCGAAATTTCCCGTGTTCGTATCGCTGTCGCCGACCGTGATGTCCGCTTCCGATACGGAGACGTCATAGCCGGTGGCGACGCTGTTTTGCATGGCGGCATAAATGCCCTTGCACTGCGTGCCCC
>CALVWM010000067.1 GCA_944367185.1 uncultured Clostridia bacterium
TCGATCGTGATAATATCGCGCATGTCATTCTCCTGAAAATGGATTTGTTCCCTGCCGCTCGAACATGATCTCCAGCGCGGGACCGAGATATGCGTTGATTTGCTCCTGCTTCTTGTGCCAGCCGTCGTCGCCCTTCGCCTCTCCGATCGCCATGAGCCTGGGCAAAAGGCGCATATCGCCGCCCGTGAACTCGACGACCATCTCCCAGAACGTCTTCGCAAGCTGCTGGCATTCCTCGCTCTCGGGCGGGACGCCCTCTTTCTGCATTGCAAGCGCCCGATCGCACAGGTACATGAACCTTTCGATGAACGCCTTGCCGCTCTCGGCATCAAACCGGGTGCGGATGTGATCGAGCGTCTCTTCATCGAAGTGCTTGATGAGGAAGTAGTACTCGTTCTTCATCTGAAGATTGACGATGATATCCGCGTACTTCTTGAAGTCCACCGCCTGCATCTGCAAGACCTCCGCGCGCAGCCCTTCGACCGCGGCAAGGCAGTCGGAAAGCCGTGAGATGCGGCTGCGGAGGTCCTCTGCCTGCGCGCTGAGCGCGTTAGCGACCTCGGCGGGCGTATCCAGCGCGGGGAGCCTGTCCTTGATGTCCTCGAGCGAAAAGCCGAGCGACTTCAGGGACAAAATCTGATGCAGACGGACAAGATCTCTTTGCGCATACAGCCGCCGTCCGCCCTCGCTCTGCGCAGAGGGCGCGAGCAGCCCGAACTTGTCGTAATACTGCAAAGTACGGACGCTGACGCCCATTTTCTTTGCCGCCTCGCCAACGGTCATGTAGTCTGTTTTCGGCATACGTTTCTCCTTGTAAGGATTATAAGGATAGTCTAACATATGACGCCGCGTCACGAGCAAGCGTTTGAATGAATAATTTCAGAAAAATTAAAGCGTTTTTGACGTATCATCCTATGGCTTTTACAAAGAACACCGTTTCCTGTTGTTCCGAAAAACCGTTTTTCAGATAAAAACGATAGGCCGGGACGCTCCGTTCTGTGAGCAGCACGATGTGTTTTACCCCTCTACCTTTGAGAAGGTATTCCAATTCAGTGAGAAACTTCGTTCCTGCCCCGCGGCATTGCATTTCGGATGCGATTCCAAACTCATCGATCCAGTATTCCGTCCCCTCATACCAGCTTCTGATCCTGCCCAATGCCATGCCGATCAAAGCAGGACCTTGATACAGCCCGAATGACAGGGAATTGCGATTGCCGATCAGTTCCAACACATACGCATGCAACTGCGTATCCGTCCACATATCGTTCCACGGATCTTTGGAAAAAATTTCAACCATCAATCGCTTTATCTCTTCCGTCTGCTCTAAGCCCAATTCTCTTATCTCCATAATAGCTCCTCAGACTTACCGAACACGTTTCAACAAAATACCCGCTTCGGCTTTGTGTCAAGTCTCGCGGGTTTCTTTCATTCGCTGAAAATACGTCCTTTACATTCCAATGGCTCACTCCCACTCGATGGTCGCCGGGGGTTTGCTGGTGATGTCGTACACAATGCGGTTGGCGTGCTTTACCTCATTGGTGATGCGGTTGGATACCGTCTCCAGAACGTCATAGGGAATGCGCGCCCAGTCCGCCGTCATGGCGTCCACGCTCGTGACCGCGCGCAATGCGATGACGTTCTCATAGGTGCGGAAGTCCCCCTGCACGCCCACCGTCTTGCTGTTGGTGATGACGGCAAAGTACTGCCAGATGCTCTTGTCCAGCCCCGCCTTTGCGATCTCCTCGCGGAAGATGTAGTCCGCGCCGCGCAGCGTCTCCAGTTTCTCGCGTGTGACCTCGCCCATGATGCGGATGGCGAGCGCGGGGCCGGGACAGGGCTGCCGCCAGACGACGGAGTCGGGAAGCCCCAATTCCGTGCCGACGCGGCGCACTTCGTCCTTAAAGAGGTCGCGCAGCGGCTCGATGATCTCCTTGAAATCGACGACGTCGGGAAGCCCGCCCACGTTGTGATGAGACTTGATGACCGCGCTCTTGCCCTTTCCGCTCTCGATGACGTCGGGATAGATGGTGCCCTGCACCAGGAAGTCCACCGCGCCGATCTTCTTCGCCTCCTTTTCAAAGACGTTGATGAACTCCGCGCCGATGATCTTTCGCTTTTGCTCGGGGTCGATGACGCCCGCAAGTTTCGAAAGGAAGCTCTCGGCGGCGTCTGCCTTGACGAGGTTCATGCCCAGTCCGTCGCGGAATACGGACATGACCTCTTCCGGCTCGTTCTTGCGGTGCAGACCGTGATCGACGAACACGCAGATGAGCTGACTGCCGATCGCCCTATGGATGAGCGTCGCGGCGACGGCGGAATCGACGCCGCCCGACATGGCGCAGAGCACCTTTTTGCTCCCCACCTTACGCCTGATCTTTTCGACCTGTTCGGCGACAAAGCCGCCCATCGTCCAGTCGCCCTTTGCGCCGCAGACTTCATAGAGGAAGTTTTCCAGAATCTTGTTGCCGTACTCGGAGTGAACGACCTCGGGGTGGAACTGCACGCCGTAGATGCGTTTTTCCTCGCTCCCGTACACCGTAACGGGGCAGGTCTGTGTGGAAGCGAGCACTTCAAAGCCCGCGGGGACCTCAACGACATGGTCGGTATGGCTCATCCAGCAGACGCTGCTCGCGGGGATGCCCTTGGAGAGCGGGCTCGCCTTGACGAAGGAGAAAGTGCGCTTGCCGTACTCGCTGGTCGCGGCGTGCTCCACCTTTCCGCCCAGCATGTAGGCGATGAGCTGGCAGCCGTAGCAGATGCCGAGCACGGGGATCCCGAGCTGCAGGACCGCAGGATCGATATGGGGCGAACCCGCGTCATACACGCTGTTCGGCCCGCCCGTGAAGATGATGCCGATGGGATCGTACGCCTTGATCTCCTCCACCGTCATGTCGCAGGGCTTTAAGTCGCAATAGACCTTCAGATCGCGCACGCGGCGCGCAATGAGCTGGTTGTACTGTCCGCCGAAGTCGAGGACGAGCACTCTTTCGTGTTGCATAGTCATCTCCGTATCGTAGTTTTATGTGAAAAACGCCCGTGCGGGCGTTTTTTAAGATTTTCAGTTTCTGACCGTGTAGTTGGGCGCTTCCTTGCTGATGGAAATATCGTGAGGATGGCTCTCCAGAAGTCCCGCGTTTGTGATGCGGATGAACTCGGAATTTTTGCGAAGGTCCTCGATATTCGCCTTGCCGCAATAGCCCATGCCCGAGCGGATACCGCCCACCATCTGGTAGACGATCTCGGAGACCGTTCCGCGGTAGGGAACGCGGCCCTCGACGCCCTCGGGAACGAACTTCTTGTTGTTCTCCTGGAAGTATCTGTCCTTCGAGCCGACCGCCATGGCGGAGAGAGAACCCATGCCGCGGTACACCTTGAAGGATCTGCCCTGATAGAGCTCGATCTCACCGGGGCTTTCCGCAGTCCCTGCGAGCAGGGAGCCGATCATGACCGCGCTGCCGCCGGCCGCGAGCGCCTTGACGATGTCGCCCGAATACTTGATGCCGCCGTCCGCGATGATACGCTTGCCGAGCTTGTCAGCCATCTCCGCGCAATCCATGATCGCGGTGAGCTGGGGCACGCCGATGCCGGCGACGATACGCGTCGTGCAGATCGAGCCGGGGCCGATACCGACTTTGACGACGTCCGCGCCCGCCTTGACGAGCGCTTCGACCGCGCCCGCCGTTGCGACATTGCCCGCAATGAGGGGCACGTTCGGGTACTTTGCCTTGATCTCCTCCACTTTGTTGAGGACCATGCGCTGATGCCCGTGTGCCGTGTCGATGGCGATGACGTCCACCTTTGCCTCGACGAGCGCCGCAATGCGCTCCATGGTATTGGCAGCCGTGCCGACCGCCGCGCCGACCAGAAGCCTTCCGTTCTTATCGCGTGCGGAGTTGGGATACTGAATGCTCTTTTCAATATCCTTGATCGTGATCAGCCCCTTTAAGAAGCCCTTCTCGTCCACGATGGGGAGTTTTTCGATGCGGTGCTTGCCCAGGATCTTCTGCGCGTCCTCCAAAGAGGTGCCGACGGGCGCCGTGATGAGGTTTTCCTTGGTCATCACGTTTTCGATGGGCTGATCGAAATTGGTCTCAAAGCGCAGATCGCGGTTGGTGAGGATGCCGACGAGCTTGCCGCTCCTTGTGATCGGCACGCCGCTGATACGGTAACGCTCCATGAGCGCCACGGCGTCCCTGACGAGCGCGTCAGGCTCGAGGTAGAAGGGATCGGTGATGACGCCGTGCTCCGAGCGTTTGACTCTGTCCACTTCCTTCGCCTGTTCCTCAATGGACATATTTTTGTGGATGATGCCCATGCCGCCCTCGCGCGCCATGGCGATGGCGAGACGGCTCTCCGTGACCGTATCCATCGCGGCGGAGATAATGGGGATGTTCAGATCGATCCCTTCGGTCAGCGTCGTCTTGAGATCCACCTGATTGGGCAGGACCTCGGATGCCTGGGGAATGAGGAGAACGTCGTCAAACGTCAATCCTTCCTTGATAATTTTACTCACTTGCAACCTCCCTGAGAATATTTACGATTGTCAGATAGTCTGTATTGTGCGTGAAATCCGCATCCTCGTACACGGCAAGCAGCGAAGCGCAGAACGCCTCGTCGCCTGCGGAAGCCGCTTCGACGGACAGCCTGTACAGCGGGTTGGCGACGGGAAATTCAATATCCGTCTCCTCGAGCGCGAGGGAAAGCGCCTCGTCGTACTCCGCCTGCGTCTGCGCAAGGCGGTACTTGACGCACGCGCCGACGCCGCAGATGTAGTCATGATAGCTTCCCAGCCGAACGGGCGAATCCTGCGTCACATCGCGGGAAGCGCACATTTCTTCAAACCCGTCCGCCGCGTAAAGCAGGTCAAAACGGCGGCAGGCATTTTCGTCGTCTCTTCCGGCGCACAGCTCCACGGAACGGGCGAGATAGCTAAGACTTCCCGAACGCTGATATTCCTGATAGGCATAGTCGGCGCTCACCGTCTCCATGCCGAGGGAAGCGGTAAAATCGCACACGAGGGCGGGCGCGCAGAGCGAGAGAACACCGAACACGGCGACCGCCAGCACGAGAAGGACGCCGAGCGTCACGAGCGCAGTTTTTAAGACAAGTTTCCTCATGGTTCTACAACGCGCGAGCGCACACCTTCCGGAAATATATTTTATCCATTCTATCACAGGCGCATAAAAAAAGCAACAGAAATGCGCAAAAAATTCCCGCTAAAACGTCATTTCCGCAGTCCCGGGCGCATAGGGTAAGAGCATGAAAAGACGCATCGCCTCTATGATCGTACTTGCCGCACTCCTGCCCGTACTCGGCGCGTGCCGACAGGAGGACTATACCGCTTACCTCTCCGAGGTGCGCAGCGACCTGTTCTGCGCGCAGACGGAGGATTTTACGCTCACGCTCTCGTGCACGTCGCGCGAATATCCATATGCCGACGACGGCATCCCCTGCCCGATGACGAACGTCATCGAAGTGACGCTCGCCCCTTCCGGCACGTTCTCGGGCGACGTCGCCGTCCGTTCCGCGGACGGGGGCTGGGGCGGAGACGCTTCCTATTCCTCCGTCCACGGGGACTACCGCTTTTCGCAGGGCGTGGACACATTTCCCGCCGGCAACGTCGATCTGATCGTGACCTGGGGCGAAACCGAGTGCCAAATCGTCGCGACCAGCGTGCGCACGGAGCAGACGATCACGCCCGAAGCGGCACTCGGGGCGCTGACAGACAGCGAGCAGGAAACGCTCTCGCGCATGAAAAAAGAGGGCGTGCTCTGCGCGGAATTCCGCGTGCGCCTGCTGCGCCGGGAACAAAATTACTACTATGTCGCCGTGACGGACGGCAGCGAACAGGTCGCGCTGCTCGTGGACGCGGAGACGGGAGAGATCCTCGCCCGCCGCGCAACGCCGTAGGAACTTCCTGGCTTCATCCGGTCTACCTGCCGTCCGACATTGCAATGCACGGTCCTGCTGCGCCGCCGCGCGGCGAAATGGCGCGCGGCGGCGCAACAGGATCATGCGGCCCACTTCTTTCTTTTCGCCAATGCGCATTTTTTGTCCACCGCCCGGAAATTCCGTCCGAAAGGGCGGTTTTTTCACACGCTTTTGCCCCGTCTCCGATTGACAGCGCCCAAAAAAGCGGCTATACTTGTACGGAAACCACAAAGGAGGCAGCCATGAAGATCGCAAAACGCGCGGGCTGTATCGCCCTTTCCGTACTGCTCGGACTGTTTATTTTTTTAGCGGTCATGATTTGTTTTGTGCTGATCGCCGATTCGGTCGTGGACCTGACGGTGCGCTGGACCCCTTCTTATGCCAGGATCGATCTGACGGAGACGCTCGCCAAAGAGAGCTGGTCGGACGAGGACTATGAGACGCTGTACGAACAGACCGGGCTTTCGCGCACGGCGCTGGATGAGATGAAGGACGATCCCGCGCGCATCCTCACCTTTCAGGACGCACTCTTTTATGACGGGGAGCTGGAGCATGTCGCGGCGGCGATCACCACCCAGCATGACCGCTTTGCGGACAACTATTCGGCGCCCATCGTCGATCTGCAGGACGGCGACGTCCTCGTCACGTCCTCCTGCCATACCTACGGCTGGCAGAACGGACACGCCGCCATCGTCATCGACGGTTCGACGCGGACGGTGCTGGAGTCCGTCTCGCTGGGAACACCGAGCACGAGAACATACAACGGCGCGAACTTTTTCCGCCACAGCCCCAACTTTGTGGTGCTGCGCCTCAAGGACGCGGACGAAGCGAAGCGCGCGCAGATCGCCGAGACGGCTTACGATCGCCTGCTGAACATAGACTATTCCGTGACCGTCGGCATCCTCTCGCCCAAAGATCAGGGCGTTACGCCGCAGGAGACGCATTGTTCCCACCTCGTCTGGCAGGCGTACTGGTACTACGGCTATGACATCGATGCGGACGGCGGCCCCGTCTGCACGTCGCGGGACATCGTCCACAGCGACCTGTTCGAGGTCGTACAGGTATTCGGTTTCGACCCGCAGAACATCTGGTAAACTGCATATCCGATACAAAAAACGGGACACGTTCTCAAAAACGCGTCCCGTTTTTCTTTGATTTGTTTGCCCGCGTCACTGCGCGTATTCGGAGAGGATCATGTTCTGCACATACAGGTACTCATCTTTGATTCGCACGCTGTCCCCTTCCTCCACAAGGTATTGCCGCGTCTTTTTGTACGCCGCGGCGAAGTCCTCCTTCCAGTCGGTGCCGAACGTCTTTTGATATTCGCTCGGCGAGAAGCCGTACACCGTGCGCAGCCCGAGCATGACCGTCTCAAACTTGGCGTCCTGCACGCTGACCTCCTCGCTGTCGATGACGGGGAAGAAACCGGACAAAATGCACTTCATGTACTCGTCCAGGTTGGCGGTGTTGAGCAGCCGCCGCCCGCTCATGAAGGAACTTGCGCTCACCCCGACGCCGACATACTCTCCGCGCCGCCAGTAGTTGAGGTTGTGCCTGCTCTCGAACCCCTTTTTGCAGAAGTTGCTCACTTCATAGCGGTGATACCCCTTCTCTTTGAGCAGATTACAGCCGAAGTCATAGAGCGCGGCGACCTCGTCCCCGTCGGGCAGCTCGCCGTTCAGATAGTCGGTGTAGATGGGCGTGCCGTCCTCGGGCGTCAGGGCGTACATGGAGATGTGCTTTGCCCCGCTGCCCGCGGCGATCTCGATGGTCTTTCTGACGTCCTCCTGCGTCTGGTTCTTGATGCCCAGCATGATATCGGCGGAAAAGTTCTCCCCTTTGAGCAAGGAGGTGCAATAGAGATAGTCGCGCACGGTGTGGATTCTGCCAAGGTCTGCAAGCTGCTCATCGATCGCAGTCTGCAAGCCGATCGAAAAGCGATTAATGCCCGCGCGCTTGTACATGGCGATCTTCTGCTCACTCACTGTACCCGGATTCATCTCGATCGTGACTTCGGGACGAGCGGAGAGCGTAAAGACTTTTTTGATCTGCCGCATGACGGCATAGATGTACTTGGGATCGACGATACTGGGCGTACCGCCGCCGAAATAGACAGTGTCGAACGTTCTGCCCTCCAGCTCCTTGCCGCGCATCTCCAGCTCTTTGAGAACGCACGCCATGTACGCCTCGGCGACGTCCATGCGGTTGGGGAAGGAGACGAAGTCGCAGTACGTACACTTGTGTTTGCAGAAGGGAACGTGAATATAGATGCCTGCCATGTGGCTGTATTTACCTCGCTGAATGATTGATCGGACGGAAGATCACTGCTCCCGCCAGAGATAGACGCCGAGATCGACGTAACCGCCTTCGACCTGCACGCCCTCCGCCTCCAAAAGGCTTGTCTGCACGTCCGGGCCGCCGAAGGCGAACGCGGGCGCAAGCCTGCCCTCGCGGTTGACGACGCGGTGACAGGGAATGACGCCGGGCTCGGGGTTGACGTGCAGCGCCCAGCCCACCTGCCTTGCGCAACGCGGCGCGCCAACGGCCGCCGCCACCTGTCCGTATGTGACGACCTTGCCCGCAGGGACGCGCCTGACAAATTCGTACACGCGTTCAAACAATCCCGCGTTGGTCGGATTTTTGGGGGTACGTGTGCTCATTTTCTGTCCTTATTGGTCTTTAAGATCTCCATGAACACCTCGGAAGGCACTTCCACCGTGCCCACCTGGCGCATGCGCTTCTTGCCCTCTTTCTGCTTTTCGAGCAGCTTTTTCTTTCTTGTAATGTCGCCGCCGTAGCACTTGGCAAGGACGTCCTTTCTGACCGCCTTGACCGTCTCGCGGGCGATGATCTTGCCGCCGACCGCCGCCTGAATAGGTACTTCAAACAGCTGACGGGGGATCGCTTCCTTTAAGTTCTCCGCGAGCATCCTGCCGCGGCGGTAGGCGTGATCCTCGTGCACGATGGTCGAGAGCGCATCGCACACTTCACCGTTCAGAAGGATGTCCAGCTTGACCAGCTTGCTCTTTTCATAGCCCGCGATCTCATAGTCAAAGCTCGCATACCCCTTGGTGCGCGACTTGAGCTCGTCGAAAAAGTCATAGACGATCTCGTTGAGCGGAAGCCGATACTCCAGGCGCACGCGGCGGGCGTCGAGATAGGTCATATCCTTGTAGACGCCCCGCTTGTCCTGGCACAGCTCCATGATGGAACCGACGTATTCGGGCGGGGTGTAGATCTCCGCCTTGACGATGGGCTCTTCCATATAATCGATATCGGTGGGCGGCGGGAGGTGGGACGGGTTGTCCACATAGAAGCTCTCGCCGTTGGTCTTATGAACGAGGTAGGAGACGGAGGGCGCCGTCGTGATGATATCGAGGTTGAATTCGCGCTCGATGCGCTCCTGCACGATCTCCATGTGCAGCAGCCCCAAAAAGCCGCAGCGGAAGCCAAACCCGAGCGCGACGGAGTTGTCCGGCTCAAAGGTGAGCGCCGCGTCGTTGAGCTTGAGTTTTAAGATCGCCTCTCTCAGGTCGACGAACTTGCTGCCGTCCAGGGGATAGATGCCGCAAAAGACGACGGGCTGCACCTTTTTGTAGCCGGGCAGCGGCTGCGCGGCGGGATTTTGCGCGCTGATGACGGTGTCGCCGACCTCGACGTCCTCGATCGACTTGATGCTCGCGGCGATATAGCCGACCTCGCCCGCCAGCAGAATGTTTTTGGGCTGCATCTGCGGCGCGAACGCGCCCACTTCGGTGACGTCGTACGTCTTTTCGGAGAGGAAGGTCCTGATCTTGTCCCCCACC
>CALVWM010000068.1 GCA_944367185.1 uncultured Clostridia bacterium
CGATAGAGTAAAGCCCTTGGGCGAATGCCCAAGGGCTTACAAGGTTCGCTTTGTAAGTGAAAGAATAGGGCTCCCAAAAAAGATTCGCGCAGCGGAGATTTTTTGGGAAAGAGGAGGGACCGGCGTAAAAGCGGAAGGGATGAGCTTTGCTCATCCCTTTGCAACGGGCGCCGTGTCCCGACGTGGTACCGCCGAGCGGACTCGAACCGCTACGCCTTGCGGCACCGGATCCTAAGTCCGGCGCGTCTGCCAATTTCACCACGGCGGTATGTGCCCCTATTATAGCAAATGCCGCCGTCTGTTGGCAAGTGATTTTATGCGTTCTTGGGAACGGTCTTTCCCGCGGGCTGGGGCTGCGTTGCCGCCTCCGCGCTGCGGCGATCTTTCCCCCAGAAGAAGAGGGCAAGCGTCCCGGGTCCGACGTGCGATACCGTGCACAAGTCGTAATACTCGATGATGATGTCCTTTGCGCCGCGTTCGCGGATCATGTCCGCAAGCAGCTGTGCGTCCTGCAGGCAGTCCGCATGCGTGATGGCGACCGTCTGGCTCTCGGGGCGTTCCGCACGCTGGGCGAAGGTGTCGGCAATGACCGCAAGCGCCTTCTTCCTGCCGCGCGCCTTGGTGTACGCGGTGATCTTGGCGTTCTTGCTGCCGTCCGCCTGCAACACGGGCTTGACATTGAGCAGCGTGCCTGCGATCGCAACCGTCTTGGAGATGCGCCCGCTGCGGCTTAAATACTTCAGATCGTCCACCGTGAAAAAGCTGTTGACCTTGAAGGCGTTCTCGTTGCCCCAGGCGGCGCACGTCTCGATGCTCTCGCCGAGGTCCCGCAGATCTGCAAGACGAAGCGCGACAAGCCCTTCGCCCATGGAGGCGTTGGCGCTGTCGACGACGCACACCTTTCTGTCAGGGTAGTCCTGCATGAGCATCGCTGCGGCGTCCGTCGCCTGCTTAAAGGTGCCGCTCACGCCCGAGGAGATGATGACGAGCAGAACGTCGTTTCCCGCCTTGACTTCCGGCTCAAGCGCGTCATAGAATGCGCCGCTCGAGATGAGCGAAGTCTTGATGTCCGCGCCCTGGCGCAGCAGCTCGTAGTGCGCGAGCGCCGTCTCCTCGAAGGGAACGTTCTCGTCAAAGCAGAGGCGATCCTCGTCGTTTACCGTGCAGTGGTAGGGGATGACGTGGATGTCGCGCGCGCGGCGGATCTCCTCAGGAATGTTTGCGGCGGAATCCACATAGAGCGAAAAGTTTCTCATCGTTACAATCTCCCGATCTTATCCTTTCAGTCCGGTGGCGGTCGCCGCCTGCCTGAAATCTTATTTTCCTTATCTTACCACCGATACGCCCGGAATACACCCTATTTTCGCTCCTTCCTGCTCTCGAGTTGTTTGCGCGCTGTCTATTTCGCGCAAATGGCGCTCCACTACCAAAAAAACGGACTCTACTCACAGTAGAGCTGCCAAAAAATCCATATCGAGCGTTATTTTATGCAAGGATACGCCAATCGGAATGGGACAAATTGTCGCGGGCATATAAAAAATGCGGGAGGTGGAGGATGCTGCAACTGCTCTGCAATTTTTTACTCCGGCTGTTTTTCTTTACGGGCTCCGTACGGGACGAAGGGTCGTATCCCCGGCCGCTCTCTCCCAAGGAGGAGGCAAAATGTCTTGCCTTGGCGCGGGAAGGAGACGCCGCCGCGCGCGACAAACTCATCCGCCACAACATGCGGCTGGTGGCGCATATCGTCAAGAAGTATGCGGGCGCCGCCGAGACGGACGACATGATCTCGGTGGGGAGCATCGGGCTGATCAAGGCGATCAACACCTATGAGCCCTCGCGCGGGACGCGGCTTGCGACTTATACGGCGCGCTGCATCGAAAACGAGGTCCTCATGTTCATCCGTGCGGGCAAAAAGCACAGGGCGAACGTCTCGCTGTCCGACCCCGTCGGCACCGATAAGGACGGCAACGAACTGACCATCATGGACCTGCTGTTTGAAAAGGAGGATAAGGTCTTTGGCAGCGTGGAACAGTCGCTTATGCTGGAAAAGTTTCTCTCCGCCGTCAAGCGGCTTCTGGATGAGCGGGAGACGCAGGTCATCTGCATGCGCTACGCGCTGACGGGCGGCGCGCCCCAGCCTCAGCGCGAGGTTGCACGGCGGCTGAAGATCTCCCGTTCCTATGTCTCGCGCATCGAAAAGCGCGCGCTTGAAAAGTTGCGCGCGGGGCTTCGGCGCGAGGATTTTTTTGCCGACTGAGCTTATACAAGCTATAAGTAACATTGATACAAATTTCATTGACATCAGACGTTTCATAAGCTATAATCATAGAAAGGCAATGACGAAGAGGAGTACTTCGGGGTACGCTTTCCAAGAGAGCGGGGGCAGGTGAGAGCCTCGCAGGGCGTCCGAAGGAAAAACACTTCTGAGCCGCGACCTGAACGGGAAAGCCAAGTAGGGAAGCCGTGACCGCCGCGTCAGTGCGGAAGCTCTTATCGTGCGAAAGCGCTTGGAGAGCGAGAGGGACCGCCTTTGGGCGGTAAATTAGGTGGCACCGCGGATACACGGCTATTCGTCCTAAATTTTCAGGGACGTATGGCCGTTTTTTCGTCCACGGAGGGATTTTATGTGTGCGATCTATGTTTTGACGGGAAAGAGCATCACGCCTGCGGAGGCGGAACTGGCGTTTTACCGCACCGTTTCGCGCGGGCCGGATATGAGCAATTTTTCGGAGACGGAGGAGGGCTATGTCGGCTTTCACCGCCTCGCGATCATGGGCCTGAACGCGGCGGGTATGCAGCCTTTCTACCGCGGCGGCAACTTTGTCGTGTGCAACGGCGAGCTGTACGGCTTCCGCAAGGTCAGGCGCGAGCTGGAGGAGATGGGCTATTCCTTCATCTCCGATTCCGACTGCGAGATCTTGCTGCCCCTCTATGAGTTGTACGGCACGGATATGTTCGCCCGCCTGGATGCGGAGTTTGCCTGCGTCATCTATGATGCAAAGACACGTTCCTATATCGCCGCGCGCGACCCCATCGGCATCCGCCCGCTCTACTACGGGTACATGGCGGACGGCAAGATCGCCTTTGCGAGCGAGCCGAAGAACCTCGTCTCCGTCGTCGAGGGGCAGATCTTGCCCTTCCCGCCCGGGCATTACTATAAGGACGGCCGGTTCGTGTGCTATCTCGACCTCACCCGGGTACATACCGTCATTTATGACGATCCGGAGACGGTGTGCAAGAACATCCGCGAGAAGCTCATCGCGGGGGTGGAAAAGCGGCTGGATGCGGACGCGCCCGTGGGCTTTCTGCTCTCGGGCGGGCTGGATTCCTCCCTCGTGTGCGCGATCGCGCAGAAACTGCTCGATCGGCCCATCCGCACTTTTGCCGTCGGCATGCGTAAGGACGCCATCGACTTAAAGTACGCAAGAGAGGTCGCCGACTATATCGGCAGCGACCATACCGAGATTTACATGACGCGCGAGGACGTGCTGGAGTCGCTGGAGTTTGTCATCAAATCGCTCGGCACATATGACATTACGACCATCCGCGCCAGCATGGGCATGTATCTTCTATGCCGTCAGATCCATCTCTCCACCAATGTGCGCGTTCTGCTGACGGGAGAGATCTCCGACGAGCTGTTCGGCTATAAATATACCGACTTCGCGCCCTCGCCCGTGGAGTTTCAGAAGGAGTCGGAAAAGCGCGTCCGGGAGCTGCACATGTACGACGTGCTGCGTGCCGACCGCTGCATCTCCGTCAATTCGATGGAGGCGCGCGTTCCGTTCGGCGATCTCGGCTTTGTCAGATACGTCATGGCGGTCGACCCTGCCATGAAGATGAACGTCTACGGCAAGGGCAAGTATCTTTTGCGTCACGCCTTTGAAGAGGGGGACTATCTCCCCCGCGATATTCTCTTCCGCGAGAAAGCGGCGTTCTCCGACGCGGTGGGGCACTCCATGGTGGACGACTTAAAGGCGTACGCCGAGGAGAAATACGGCGACGACTGGGAGACGATCGCCCAAAAGTATGCCTATCACGCCAAGCCCTTTACCAAGGAATCGCTGCTCTACCGCGAGATCTTTGAAAAGTACTATCCCGGGCAGGCGAAGATGATCGTCGATTTCTGGATGCCCAACAAGATGTGGGAGGGGTGCAACGTGAACGATCCCTCCGCGCGCGTGCTGTCCAATTACGGCGACAGCGGAAAGTGATAAACTTTGGGTGATGGACGGGCGTCCTGCAGCATGCTGCCGCAGGGCGCCCGCAATTTTTCAATTAAGGAGAGAATAACGCCTGTGGGGAGAATATCGCCTGTTTTATGGGGCGCGCCCGCGGAGACTGCCGCGGGCGCGCCCAAAAGTTTGACTTTTTCCCGCCGATATATTATAATTGGCATAACAATCGACAAAAGACGGTGACAGCATGAGGATCGACGAAATTCTGAAACACAAGCGCACGCTCTCCTTTGAGGTGTTCCCGCCCAAGAAGGGTGGCGAGGGCAAGGAGAAGCTGCTTGCGACCATCGATGAACTTGCCGGGCTTCGCCCCGACTTCATCAGCGTGACGTACGGCGCGGGCGGTTCCAACTCCAAAAACACGGTGGAGATCGCCGACTACATTCAGAACAGCGCCCACGTCAATGCGCTCGCGCATATCACGGGCGGGCCTTCCTCGCCCGAGACGGTGGACGGACTCGCCCGTACGCTCAAAGAAAGGGGCATTGAAAATGTCCTGTGCCTGCGCGGGGATAAGCCCGTCGGGTACGAAGCGGAGTACTGCAAGTACTTTGCGCATGCGACAGATCTCGCCGAGTATCTTACACCCTATCACTTCACGCTGGGAGCGGCATGCTACCCGGAGGGCCACGTCGAGTGCGCGTCGCTGTATGCCGACCTCATCAATATGAAGAAAAAGGAGGAGTGCGGCGCGACTTTCTTCATCACGCAGCTTTTCTATGACAATACCTACTATTACCGCCTGGTCAACGAGGCGCGCCGCATCGGCATCGTTTCGCCCATTATCCCGGGGATCATGCCCCTGGTCAACCCCAAGAATATCCGCAGGATCAAGGAGATGTGCGGCAGCGCCATTCCGCTCAACTTCCGCAACATGATCGAAATTTACGCCGAGCATCCCGCCGTCATGGAGGAGATCGGACTGAACTACGCCGTCTATCAGATCATCGACCTGATCGCAATGGGCGCGCCCGGGGTGCATCTGTATGTCATGAACAACGCGAATACGGCGCGCGCCGTCTGTTCACGGCTGGAAAAGGTCTTTGATGAACTCTTCTGATCTTTATAAGAGCGCCTGTTCCTACCTCGGCGTGCGCGGCGAGCCGGATGAGGGGACGCTCGCCCTCGTGGAGGAGTGCCTGGAAGAGGCAAAGCGCCTCGCCCGCTTTCGCGCCATCGGGAAGGAATACACCGCGCCGCTTGCATTTCTTGAGAAGCAGCCTTATGCCCGATTTCTGGCGGGCTGTACGGGCTATGCGCTGGTCGCCATGACGCTGGGCGCCGAGGTCGAGCGCCGCGTCCGCGTGCTCATGCGCACCGATGCCGCACGCGCCGTCGTGCTGGATGCCTGCGCGAGCGCGCTCGTGGAATACGAGGGCGACGGGTGGGAGGAGCGCTTCGGCGAGATGCGCACCTATCGCTTCTGCCCCGGGTACGGCGGCAGTTCGATTGCAGACCTTGCGCCCATTTTTCACGAGCTTCACCCCGAAAAAATCGGTATGCAGCTGCTGCCCTCGGGGCTGATGGCGCCGCAGAAGTCTATGGCGGGCATCGTCGGCATCGGGAAAAGGGCGCATAAGACGTGCGGAGACTGCATGCTTTTCAAAAGCTGCGTCTACTTAAAGGAGGGAACGACATGCTTCCGCTCGGAAAACAGGTAATTTTACTGGACGGAGGCTTCGGCAGCGAGCTTGAACGGCTGGGGCTGGGCGAAGCCGTGCCCGAAGAACTCAATCTCACCCATCCCGAAGCGGTGCGCGCCATTCACAAAGCGTACGCCGAGGCGGGCGCGGACATCATCACGGCAAACTCCTTCGGGCTGAACGCGGTCAAGTATCGCGGTTCCTATGCCCTTGCTGACCTCGCGCGGGCGGCAGTGGAAAACGCGCGCGCGGCGGGAAAACCCGTCTTTTTTGACGTCGGGCCGACGGGCGCTCTGCTTGCCCCCGTGGGGACGCTCACCTTTGACGAGGCATATGCCGCTTTTGCCGAGGTTGCCGATCTCACCCGCGACATGGTGGACGGCTATATCGTGGAGACCTTCTCCGATCTGTACGAACTCAAGGCGTGCGTGCTCGCCCTCAAAGAGCATTCAAACAAGCCTATTTTTGCGACGGCGACCTTCGACGGGAGCGGCCGCACGCTGACCGGCTCCACGCCCGAGATCGTCGCCGAACTCTTGGAGGGGCTGGGCGTGGACGCGCTGGGCGTCAACTGTTCGCTTGGCCCCAAGGAGCTTGCGCCCATCGTCCGGAGGCTGTTGGCGGCGACCGAACTTCCCGTCATCGTCCAGCCCAACAGGGGCCTTCCGCGCCTCGTGGGCGGGAAGACGGTGTACGACCTCTCAGAGGACGAGTTCGCCGCCTGGACGGAGAAGTTTGTCGCCATGGGCGTCTCCGTCATCGGCGGCTGCTGCGGCACGACGCCCGACTTCATTCGCCGCATCGCCGCGTACAAGGGGCGCGCCGTGCCCGTCCGCAGCGTGCAAAAGGGGACGCTTGTCACTTCGGCGACCAGGCTGGTCGCGATCGAGAACGTGAAAATTTGCGGCGAACGCATGAACCCGACGGGCAAAAAGGCATTAAAAGAGGCGCTCGCCGCCGAGAACTACGACTACCTCGTCTCCGAGGCGCTCCGACAGGAGGAGGCGGGCGCGGATCTTTTAGATCTCAACGTGGGCATTCCCAAGATCGACGAGCCAGCCGTCATGCGCCGCGCCGTGTGTGCCGTGCAGGAGTACTGCGACCTGCCCCTGCAGATCGACTCCTCGGACGCAGCCGCCATCGAGGCGGGCGTGCGGAATTATAACGGCGTGCCCCTCATCAACAGCGTCAACGGCGAGGAGGAGGTTATGGCGCGCGTCTTTCCGATCGCGAAAAAGTACGGCGCGGTCGTTCTGGGGCTGACGATGGACAGCCGCGGCGTGCCGCGCACGGCAGAGGAACGCTTTGCGATCGCACAGCGCATCGTCAGGCGCGCCGAGGAGTACGGAATTCTCCGCCGCAAGGTGATGATCGACACCCTCGTTTTAACGGCGTCCGCAGAACAGGCGCTCGTTTCAGAGACGGTGCGCGCGCTCTCCATGGTGCGCACACTGGGCGTAAAGACGGCGCTCGGCGTCTCCAACGTCTCCTTCGGGCTGCCCAACCGCCCGCTGCTCAACAAGACCTTTTTGACGATGGCTATGACAAGCGGGCTGAACATGCCCATCCTCAACCCTCTGGACGGCGAGATGACGGGCGCCGTGCGCGCCTACAATGTGCTTGCCAACCTTGATGCAGGGGCGGCGGACTATATCGAGGCCTACCGCGACTTCACGCCAGCCGCGCAGACGACAGCTGCCGTCAGAAGGGAGGGGACGACGCCTGCCGCCGACCTGTATGACTGCGTCAAGCGGGGCTTAAAAGGGGACGCGCGCGCCCTCACGGATGCGGAACTTGCCCAAAGACCGCCGCTTGCGGTTGTAAACGACATTCTCGTCAAGGCGCTGGAAGAAGTGGGTGCGCTCTACGAGCAGGGAAAGCTCTTCCTGCCCCAGCTCATCGCTTCGGCGGAGGCGGCAAAGGAGGCGTTCGCCGTCGTCGGCAGCCGTCTGGAGAAAAAGGAAGGGGGCAGGGGGAAGGTCGTGCTCGCCACCGTCAAGGGGGACGTGCACGATATCGGCAAGAATATCGTCAAGGTCGTCACCGAGTCGTACGGTTTCGAGGTGGTCGACCTCGGGAAGGATACCCCTGCCGAGCTTATTGTCGAGACGGCGCTGCAAATTCGACCTCTCGCCGTCGGGCTGTCTGCTCTGATGACGACGACCGTCAGGAGCATGGAGGAGACGATCGCAGCGCTTAAGGCGGCGGGCGTTTCGGCGAAGATCTTTGTCGGCGGCGCGGTGCTGAACGAGGAGACTGCGAAGGCGATCGGCGCGGACTATTATACGGCAAACGCGCTGGAATTTGTCAGAACGTTGGAGCGTTTGTCGGAATAGAAAAATTTTCCTCATCCGCCGCAAAAAAATTTGACAAGCGCGCGCGATTTTGCTATAATACCCGAGCATGAAAGTGCAAGTAAGTGCTGCGGCGAAGGAGGGTAGTATATGTCCACGATCAAAGTCGGTGAAAACGAGAACTTGGAGAGCGCACTTCGTCGCTTTAAGAGAAAGTGCTCGCGCGACGGCATCATCGGAGACCTTCGCAAGAAAGAGTTCTACGAGAAGCCTTCGGTGAAAAAGCGTAAGAAGGCGGAAGCCGCACGCAAGAGAAGCAGAAACTGACAAAAAATCCGTAACGCAGGTTACGGATTTTTTTTGCAATTTTTCATAGTTCATGTCGAAAGGAGGCGCTTTATGGAACGTACGCTCAAGATGCTTGCAAAAGAGGCAAAGTCACGCATGAAAAAGGGGTTCTGGGAGCACTGCGAAGAGGAACTTGACGCCCGCCGAAAGTCCGCGCGCGAGCAGGGTATTTCCGAGAGCAAGATGGAGCGCTATTTCGTCGGCAAGGTCGCGGGGCACATCCGCGGCGAAACGCCCGATGAATTTTACCTCAAAGTCAAGAAGATGCTCTTGGAGGAGGGGGAAGTGTCGGACGCGATCGGCAGGCTCACCGATCAGGAATACTATGCTACGCTCACCTACGAGGAAAAACAGCGCTACACCCTGGAGCTTTCCGAGCGGTATTTGGAGGCGCTCAAGCGCTTCAAAAAGGAGTACGAGTTCGAACAGGGGAAACGCAGCTAAGCATCTCTTTTATGGGCGAGTGTCAGCGGG
>CALVWM010000069.1 GCA_944367185.1 uncultured Clostridia bacterium
ACCAGCACATCCCGCCGCGTGACGGAGGACGCCGCGTCATAGATCTCTTCGAGCAAGCCGTCCGAGGCAAGGCGCATGAGCACCTGGTAGCGGTGTTTGCCCTGGATGCGGCGGATGGGAGCGTGCATGCGGTTGAAGAAGAGGAAGTCCTCGCTGTGCGTCACATACAGCCGCTGCAGCTTTTCGTAAACCTCGCGCAGGGCTTCGAGCGCGAGTTTCTCGTCCGCGCTCGTGACCATGACGCGCACGATCTTGGCAAAGGGCGGGAACATGAGCGCCGCGCGCATGTTGATCTCGTGATGATAAAACCCCTCGTAGTCATATGCCGCCGCATAGCGCAGGATGGCGTTGTCGGGGTCGTACGTCTGCAAAATGACGTCCCCTTTCTCGCTGCCGCGCCCGCTCCTGCCCGCAACCTGCGTCACGAGCTGAAAGGTACGTTCGTTGCTGCGATAGTCGGGAAAGTGCAGGCTCATGTCCGCATCGAGGATGCCCACGAGCGTCACGAGCGGGAAGTCATGCCCTTTGGCGACCATCTGCGTGCCGACGAGGATGTCCGCCTTGCGTTCGGCAAACTGCTTTAAGATGCGGAAATGTCCCTCCTTTCCGCTCGTCGTATCGTTGTCCATGCGCAAAATGCGCGCCTCGGGATAGAGCTGCTGCAGATCGCGCACGACGCGCTGCGTGCCCGTCCCGGCATAGTAGATATGGTGGCCGCCGCAGACAGGGCAGGCGGTGAGCATCTTATATTTGGTGCCGCAATAGTGGCATTTGAGGCAGTCCTCTTCGCTGTGATAGGTGAGCGAGACGTCGCAGTGCTCGCACTTGGCGACATAGCCGCAGTCGCGGCATAAAACGGTCTGCGAATAGCCGCGGCGGTTGAGAAAGAGGATCGCCTGCTGCCCCTCTGCAAGGCAGGAAGCAAGCCTATCGCGCAGCGCCGCCGAAAAGGGCGAAGCGTTCCCCCGCTTGACTTCCCGGCGCATGTCCACAAGGTTGACGTCGGGCAATGGGCGGGCGTTGATGCGGTCGGGCATTCTGACCAGTTCAAACTCGCCGTCCATCGCGCGCTTGTATGTCTCGACGGATGGCGTCGCGCTGCCCAGGACCAGTTTGCAGCCGTTATATTTCGCGCGCAGGAGCGCGATATCGAAGGTGTTGTAGCGGGGCGCGCTCTCCGAGGAATAGCTGCCGTCATGCTCTTCGTCCAGCACGATGACGCCCACGTTCTCGACGGGCACAAAGACCGCCGAGCGCGCGCCGATCGCGATACGGGCGCTGCCCTCCCGAAGGCGCTGCCATTCGTCGAAACGCTCCCCCGCCGAGAGCCCGCTGTGCATGATGGCGGCAAGGCTCCCGAAGCGCGCGCGCAGCTGGGAGAGCATCTGCGGCGTCAGGGAAATTTCCGGCACCAAAAAGATCGCCGTCTGTCCGCGCGCCAGCGCGCGGGCGATGAGGGTGAGATAGACTTCCGTCTTGCCGCTGCCCGTCACGCCGTGCAATAACGCGACCGTCTTATTTGAGCGCTCAACCGTCTCCACGGCGCGCGCCTGGGCGGAAGTCAGCGCGCGCGAAATGCTCTCGCCGGCGACCTCCTTATACGGATCGCGCAAAACGCGCCGCTTTTCGAGCGCGACGCCCCCCTTTTTGACGAGCGCATTGACGGCTGCGCCGAACTGCTTTCTCAGTTCCGCGGCATCCGCCTCACCGTGCTCGCGCAGATAGGCAAGGCACGCCGCCTGCTGCGGCGCGTTCTTTGTGGGGACGTCCTCCAAATAACGCGCATAGGTGCGGTAGGTCTCGGCGACCTTGCCCGTGCGCATCTCGGCGGGCAGAAAGAGCCGCAGCGCGAGCGCCATGGGGACGCGGTAACGTGCCGCGATCTTTTTGGCGAGCGCGAGACACTCCCGATTGATCGCGGGATGCGCGTCCTCGGCGCGCAGGATCCGTTTGAGTTTTTCGGGGGGATAGTCGCTGCGTTCCTTTTCGCGTATGACAAAACCCGTCGCGACGCTCGCCCCGAAGGGCACGGCGACGCGGGTGCCGGGTGCGACGGGCACGTCGCTGACATACTCAAAAACCTTGTCGACCTCGCTGTGCGCAATATCGACGATTACCTCACAGATCATACTTCCCCGATGCAAAAGAAGCCCCTTGCGGGGCATTCCATGCGGACGGCAATGGCGTGCTTACTCGTGCACACTCTTGACTTTGCCGTTCATGATCTCCTGGCAGGCAAGGACGATCTCCTTCTGCTTGCCGGGAAGTTCGGTAACACCCGTCGCCTGCATCTGCTCGATGATCTGGCGCGTGCGCTTTGCCACGACCACGCACAGCTCATAGCGGCTGGCAGGGTCTTCGGGCGTGCCCAGTTTCCGGATAAGGGCATCCATCGAAGGTTCATTGATCATATCGTCTTCTCCTTTTCATTGCGGATGATTTGCAAAATTTCGTTCTTGGTGCGCTGAAGATCGTCATTGACGACGACATAGTCATAGAGCGGCGCCTGTTCCAGCTCATATCTGACGCGGCGAAGTCTTGCTGCCCGTTCCTCATCGGACTCCGATCCTCTGGCAGCAAGGCGCACCTCAAGTTCCTCCGAGGAAGGAGGCGTCACCATAATGAGAACCGTTTCCTTCGACATGAGCCGCTTAGCATTGAGCGCGCCCACGACATCGATCTCCAAAATGACCGAATGCGTCCTGAGCCGGCGCTCGACGAAGGAACGCGGTGTTCCGTAAAAGTTACCGAAATGTTCGTCATACTCCAGAAAATCGTTCTCGGCAATGCGCGCGCGGAACTCCTGGCGCGAAATAAAGTAATAATTGACGCCGTCTTTCTCCCCTTCGCGCGGGGCGCGCGTGGTGCAGGAGACGGACTTGACGAGGCTCTGATCCTCCTGAAGAAGCAGATCGACGAGCGTCCCCTTCCCCACGCCGGAGGGGCCCGAAATGACGATCAGGATATTTCTCATGCGTTACTCCAAATTCTGAATCTGTTCGCGGACCTTCTCGATCTCATTCTTCATCTGCAGGGCATTTGCCGTAATCTCCTGATCGGACGACTTGCTGCAGATCGTGTTGCACTCGCGGTTAAATTCCTGGACGAGGAAGTCCAGCTTCCTTCCAACCTGTTCCAGCAAACATATCTCCCGAAATGCTTTGATATGCGCCCTGAGACGGGTCAATTCTTCATCAATACTGCACTTATCCGCAAAGATGGCGGCCTCCGTCAAAATACGCGCCTCATCTGCCTTGCCTGCAAGGAACTCCTGAATGCGATCGGCGAGCTTTTTGCGATACTCCTCCGCGACACGCGGCGCGCGGACGGCGATCGTATCAGTCAGCGTTTCTATGACCGACATGCGCGAAAGCAGGTCTGCCTTTAATCGTTCCCCCTCTTTTTTACGCATTTCGGACAGAGAAGCAAACGCCTCATGCAACGATCTCTCCAGGAGATGTTCGAGAAGTTCGTCCGCCGCGGACGTCTCTTCGGCGCGCACGACATCCGGAAGCCGCAGATAGAAGGAGAGTGCCAGGTCGTCCGCAACATCGGGAAGCGCCGCTTTGATCTGTCCGGCAGCCGCATGATAGGCGCGCGCGACGGAGAGATCGACGTAGTAGGACTTCTCCTTCTCGCGCTTATCGGTATAGCTGATGAAGATATCGACGTGACCGCGGGAGATATGTTCTCTGGCGATAGCGCGGATACGCTCTTCCTGCGCAAGAAAAATACGCGGGCTTTTGATTGCAAGATCGAGATAACGGTTATTGACGGATTTGACTTCCGCTGTCAGTTCCACACCTTCCTCTGCGCACACGCCTTTTCCGTATCCCGTCATGCTGAACAAAGCAAGCCACCTCCGTTGGTCAATAAAATTTCAAATCGATTTATTATACCACGCGGCGGCACATATTTCAAGCACTTTTGATGAATTTTTCTTGTATCAGCGTCAATCCGCGAAAAAACCGCCCTAAGGCGGCTTGGATATGCTTAATTTTCTTTGAGCAAATCAAGAAATTCTTCTTCGCCGATGATACGGATCCCCAGCTGCTGCGCCTTTTTGAACTTGCTGCCCGCTTTCTCGCCCGCGATGACGAGCGTCGTCTTCTGCGTGACGGAGCTTTGCACCGTACCGCCAAGCGCTTCGATGCTTTTTTGCGCCTCGGGACGGGACATGGAGGAAAGCCCGCCCGTCAACACGACGTTCTCGCCCGCAAAGGCGCCCTCGGCTGCCCTTGTCTTGACGGTGGGTGCGACACCCGCCGCTTTCAGCCGCGCAAGTTCCTCTGCGTTCTCCTCGTCGGCAAAGTAGCGCAGGATGGCGTTCGCCGTGACGTCGCCGATGTTTTCCAGCGCGACAAGCTCGTCAAAGGTGAGCGCCGCGACCGCCTCCACGCTGCCGAACGCCGCAAGATCGCGCGCCGCGACCCTGCCGATGCCCTCGATGCCGATGGCGTACAAGAAACGCTCCAGCGGCATCGTCTTGCTCGCCGCGATCGCCTGCAGGAGGTTGCCCGTCTTGCGCTCCTTGAAGCCCTCGAGCCCCGCAAAGCTCTCCGCGGTGAGCGCATACAGATCGGAAAAACGGCGCACGCCTCGTTTTTCGTAAAGCATGGTCAGGGTCGCTTCGGACATGCCCTCCACGTCCGCCGCGTTCTTGGAGCAGTAGTGCGTGAGTTTTTGGATAATGCGGGGCGGGCATGCCCTGTTCGTACAGAAGAGGTTTGCCCCCACTTCGAGCGTGGGCGCGCCGCACGCAGGACAGACGGCGGGCTTTGAGACGGGCACGCTGCCCTCGGCATGGGAGACCGCGCCCAGAATTTCGGGAATGACTTCGTTGGAGCGGCGCACCAATACGCGCGAGCCGACTTTGACGTCCTTGCGCGTTAAGTCGCCGTAGTTGTTGAGGGTGGCGCGGCGGACGGTCGCGCCCGCAAGCTCCACGGGCGTGATGCGCGCGAGCGGCGTGAGCTTGCCCGTCCTGCCCACCTGCCACAACACTTCCTCGACGGTCGCCTCCGCCTCCTCCGCTTCAAACTTGTAGGCGATCGCCCAGCGGGGGAATTTATCGGTATAGCCCATCTTGCGGCGGACGCTCTCCTCGTTGGTCTTGACGACCGCGCCGTCCGTCAGGATATCCAGCTTCTTGCGCTCGACTTCGATCTCGTCGATGGCGCTTTGGACTTCCTCCGCCGTTTTGCACACACGAAGGTAGGGAAAGGTCTCAAACCCCCATGCTTTAAGTTTTTCAAGCGCTTCCGTCTGCGAGGAGACGGGCGATTCGCTCATGTAGTTGATGTCGTAAAACACGATCTCGGGATGACGGGACGCCGTCACCTTGGGATCGAGGTTGCGGATCGCGCCCGCCGCCGCGTTGCGCGCGTTTTTGAGCGGCTCGTCGGGGTGCGCCGCGTTGTATTTTTCCAGTACGGACAGGCGGATGATCGCCTCGCCGCGCACCTCGATCGTGCCCTTGTAGGGAATGGCGAGCGGGAAACTGTGCAGGGTGAGCGCCTGCGCGGTGACGTCCTCGCCCTCCCTGCCGTTGCCGCGCGTCGCGGCGCGCACGAACGCGCCGTTCTCATAGGTAAGACACATGGTCAGCCCGTCAAACTTGTATTCGACGGTGAACGCGGCGTCGGGGTCCACCTTGTGCACGCGCGTCAGAAAGGCGTCAAGCTCGTCCTCCGTGACCGCCTTATCCAGGCTGAACAGGGGCGCAATGTGCGCATGCCGCGCAAACCCCTTGACCGGCTCGCCGCCCACGCGGCGGGTGGGAGAATCGGGCAAAACGGTGCCCGTCTCGCGCTCCAGCTCCCGGAGTTCGTCGTAGAGCGCGTCGTACTCCCTGTCCGAAACGCTGGGTGCGTCCTGCACATAGTATTCATACGCCCAGCGGTTGAGCGTATCCACAAGATAGCGCATTCTGTCCATAGCTTACTCCAATACTTCAAGGGGCGCGAGCGCCGCCGCCAGGTCCTTATTGCCCGCCTGTTCGAATTTGACGGTCACGATGACGTTGCCGCCCGCGCCGCGCATCGCCGTGACAACGCCGTCGCCGAAGCGCGCATGCCGCACCCTTGTGCCGACTGCAAACTTGGACGTGTCCTTGCGCGGCTGGGTAGGCGCGGCGGTCTTGCCCGCATTGCCGAAGCGCACGCTGCCGCCCGCAGCGGGACGGGAACCCGACCCGAAGGTGGGCAGATCCCGCGCGCCCTGCATGCTGCCCGCGCTGCCCGACGGCATACTCTGAGCAGCGCGTCCGCCGTAGGAATTGCTGCCGTAGTAGGAGGCACCCATGTCCGCATAGGACGAACCATGTCCCGCCCCGTAGCCGGACGAATAGCCGCCCCTGCCCGCGCCGTAACCCGTGCGTCCCGCGCCGTACGAGCCCGAATAGCGCGAAGCGTAGCCGTACCCGTTGAAGCGCTCCGACTCGGCAGGGATCTCCAGCTCGTCCTCCAGTTCGCGGATAAAGCGGGAGCGCATGGTCGGCTCACGGTGACCGTAGAGATAGCGGCTCTTCGAGCGGGTGAGCCAAAGTTTTTCCTTGGCGCGGGTGATCGCGACGTACATGAGCCGCCGCTCCTCCTCCATAGAGGCGGGGTCGTCGTTCGCGCGCTTGGTTGGCATGATGTCCTCCTCCAGCCCGACGACGAACACGCACTTAAATTCCAGCCCCTTGACGGCGTGAATGGTCGCGATCGTGATATACTCGCTCTCGTCCATCTCGTCCGTGTCCGAATAGAGGGTGATCTGCTGTAAGTAATCGGAGAGCGACGCTTCGGGATTCATGCGCACGAACTCGTCCACCGAATTGAGAAATTCGTCGATATTGGCGCGCTTGGTGACCGACTCATCCGAATTGTCCGCGTACTGTTCGCGCATGCCCGAGGTCTCCACAAGACGATGTACAAAGTCGTCCACCGCCATGGTCTGCGCGTCGAGCACGATTTCCTTTAAATACTTGCCGAAGACGCGCAGTTTTTCGCGCGTGCCGCCGTTGACGCCCAGCTTGTTGCAGTCGAGCACCGCGTCAAAGAGCGGCACGTCCTCGCGCTCGGCATAGTCAAAGAGGGTCTGCACCGTCTTTTCGCCGATGCCGCGGCGGGGCACGTTGATGATGCGCGCGACCGCCTCGCTGTCAAAGGGGTTGCCCGCGACGCGCAGGTAGGCGAGAATATCCTTGATCTCCTTGCGTTCGAAGAACTTGAAGCCGCCGAACACCTTGTAGGGAATGCCGTACTTGGTGAACTCCTGCTCGAAAGAGCGGGTCAGGGCGTTGATGCGCATGAGCACGGCGAAGTCGGAGGGCTTGTAGCCGCGGCGGGCGAGCTCCGCGATCTGACGGGCGACGTAGAGCGCCTCCCCCGCCTCCTCGTCCGCCTCGTAATAAACGGGCTTGTCGCCTTCGGGGTTGTCGGTGTGCAGCTGCTTGCCCTTGCGATGGGCGTTGTGCGCAATCGAGGCATTGGCGAGGGACAAGATCGCCTTGGTCGAGCGGTAGTTCTGCTGCAATTTGTACACCTTGGCATTGGGGTAGACGCGCTCAAAGCCCAGGATATTTTCGATCTTCGCGCCCCGCCAGCCGTAGATGGACTGATCGTCGTCGCCTACGACAAAGAGATTGCCGTGGACGGTCGCGAGACACTTGACGATTTCAAACTGCACGGCGTTGGTGTCCTGAAACTCATCCACATGGACATAGCGGAACCTGCCCGAGAGATACTCGCACGCCTCCTTGTCCTCCTTGAGAAGGGCGAGCGCCTCGGTGAGCAGGTCGTCAAAATCCAGCGCGTTGGACGCCTTGAGGTGCGCATCGTACTTTTCGTACACTTTGACCGCCGCATCGATGTTGCGCTCGAGGCGGTAACGCAGTCCGTACTCCCTGGGCGAAAGCCCCAGCATCTTGGCGTTGGAGATGTGCCACTTGACCGACTTCAGCTGCCCGTCCTCGTCCTCGAAGCCGCACTCCTTGAACGCCTGTTTGATGACGGCGGAGCGCTCCTGCTCGGAATAGATGGAAAAGTTCGCGGAAAGCCCGCGTTTTTCGGCGAACATGCGCAAAATCTTGACGCACATGGAGTGAATGGTGCACACCCACATGCGGGAGACGTCCGTCATCGCGTCCAGGCGCTCGCGCATCTCATTTGCCGCCTTGTTGGTGAAGGTGATGGCTAAAATATTCTCCGCGGGCACCCCTTTTTCGGTGATGAGATAGGAAATGCGGGAGGTGAGCACGCGCGTCTTGCCGCTCCCCGCGCCCGCCAAAACCAAAACTGCGCCCTCGGTATCCATGACGGGCGCAAGCTGTTCTTCGTTGAGCAGTGAAAGTTCTTCCATAACCCTGCCATTATATCATAAGCGGGAAAAAATGACAAGTTTTTGCACTGCCCGCAGACGAAATGCCCAAAGCATCTTGCAAACGCGCAAGCCGTATGATATACTCCTGACAAGGAGGCACAGCCATGAAGTTCATCGACTCCCCGAAAAAACGTCTGACATGGTATTCCCGCAATTATTTCTATGTGACGACCATCGCCGTCGTCCTGACGAACATTCTGCTCTACGCTCTGCATGGCACCAGCACATGGCTGTTTGAATACGGAAACAAATCTGTGATTTGGGAACGCTCCTTTGACTTTGCACACATCTGGCGCTGTTTTCTCAACAATTTCGGTCACGGAACCCGCTGACACTCGCCCATAAAAGAGATGCTTAGCTGCGTTTCCCCTGTTCGAACTCGTACTCCTTTTTGAAGCGCT
>CALVWM010000070.1 GCA_944367185.1 uncultured Clostridia bacterium
CAAAAAAACTGTGAGGGCTTTTTTTGTTGCGGCCTACCGAAGCGGGAACCGGGCAGGTGACTCCCGCAAAGCTACCTTATGGCACACGTGCGGCACCGTTTAGTGCTGCTGTATCCCTACCCTGACACGATTCGCGGACGCACGTTGCATAAGACCTTGCGATCAACATTCCTTACCCGATGCAGCCTCCCATAGACAACACCGAGAAAAGCGTTCGGCTCTGCTGTAGCGGATTGCAGATACAGGGCACCGCTAACTCCCCACCTATCACAGCTCTATCAGCATACCACATTTGCGTGAAAAATGCAACTGAAATCGGGGAAAGTTTTGTAAAACTCATATTTTACGCGCCGTCCGCTTCCCGGACGGCGCGCAAATTGCCATTCCCGAACATTTGGTGGGACGGGCGCAAAAAAAGAAAGATAAGTCAACTTTTCCTATAAAAATACGCTTGTCATTCAAAGGAAAACGTGATACAATAAATCGAATTTTTCGGAGGAAGTATGGACGTCTTTCGCTTCGGGCTGCACTACTGGAAAAAGTATATTCCGCTCTCCCTTCTGTCCAAGCTGTTCAGCTTGCTTGCCATGGTGTGCGACCTCGCCATCCCGCTCATTTCCGCGGGCATCATCGACTATCTCATCGACTACGATCCCCTCGACCCGCCCGAGGGCGGCGGCATTTTGGGCTTTCTGTTCACCGGCTGGCTGGGCGAGCCGCAGACCTGGCAGCTCTTTGCGGGTCTCGCCATCGTCTTTGCCTGCGTCCTGGGCGCACGGCTCATCTTTCTCTACTGCAAGAACGTCACCTTCCAGTGGTGCGGGCTGCGCATGGAATGCACCCTGCGCGAGGAGACGTACGCCAAACTGCTGGAATTAGACGGCGAGACCATCTCCCGCTACAACATGGGCGAACTGCTCACGACGATGAACCGCGACACCATCACCTTCAAGGAACTGTATTCGCGCATCCTCATGAACCTGTTCGATTCGTCGGTCATGATCGTGCTCTCCATCGTCATCCTGACGACGCTCGATCCCTTATTCCTCATTCTGCCCGTCGTCATCACGCCCGTCATCCTCTTCTTTCTCATCCGCTACCTGACGCAGGCGCGCAAACTCTTCCGCGCCATCCGCGACGGCTATTCTCAGATCAATCTGGACGTGCAGGAGAACGTGGACGCGGTGCGCATCGTGCGCTCCTACGCCGCAGAGGAGGAGGAAATCAAGAAGTTTGACGCCTGCAACGATAAGGTGCGCGAACTCAACTGCCGCGAAGTGCGCCTGACCGCCAAGTACAACTCCATCTTTTTGACCTTCCAGCAGATCGGCTATGTCGGCACGGTCATCATCGCCGTTTTGCTCGTCCTGAGCGGCAACATTCTTCTGGGTACGCTGACCGCCGCGACGACGTACGTCACCAAGATCATCTCGCACATCACGCAGATCTCGCGCTCCTGCTTCATGATGCAGAATCAGCTTGTCTCGGGCGCAAGGCTGAAGAAGTTCCTCACCGAACAGAGCGCCGTGCCCGACTGCCCCTCGGCGCAGCTGAGCTCCGTCAGGCCGCACATCGCCTTTCATGACGTCAGCCTGACGCTGGGCGAAAAGCAGGTATTAAAGCACGTCGATCTGGATGTGCCCTACGGCAAGAAGGTGGGGCTGATGGGGGGCACGGGCAGCGGTAAATCCGCGCTCTTAAAGCTCCTTGCGCGCGTCTTTGACGTGACCTCGGGCGAGGTGACTATCGACGGCGTCAATATCGAACAATACCCCCTGGAGCAGCTGCGCGCGGAGTACGCCTACGTCTTTCAGGACGTGTTTCTGTTCTCCAATACGGTGGACGCCAACGTCGCATTTGCCAAGCCCGACTGCACGGACGAGGAAGTACACTACGCGACCGACGTCGCGCAGGCGAGCAAGTTCATCGAAAAACTGCCCGACGGCTATCAGACCGTCGTCGGCGAGCGCGGCGTGGGGCTTTCGGGCGGACAGAAGCAGCGCATCTCCATTGCGCGCGCGATCGTCAAGGGCGCGCCCGTGCTCATCCTCGACGACGCCTCCTCGGCGCTCGACATGGCGACGGAAAAGCGCGTGCTGGCGGCGATCAAAGAAAGCTGTCCCGATCACACGCTGTTCATCGCGACGCACCGCGTCTCCTCGGTGATGGACTGCGACGAAGTGCTCTTTTTGCGGGACGGCGAGATCGTGGAGCGAGGAACGCCCCGGGAACTTATCGCTTTGGACGGCGCGTTTGCCGCCGTCTGGAAGTTGCAGACGAGCGACGGTCAACTGGACGATTCGTCCTACGGGGCAGGGGAGGAATAAGGCATGAAGCGCAATACCTACTATATGGACGAGGTCGTCACGTCGGAAAAGGTGGACGTCAAGTACTTCCGCCGCCTGCTCTCTCACCTTGTACCCTATAAAAAACTCTTTCTTTTGTCCCTCCTGCTGCTCGCGCTCTCGTCTGTGGCGGCAGTGTTCCCGCCCTTCATCATCCGCGCGATCGTCAACGAGGTTTTGCCCTACGGCGACGAGCGCATGACGCTGCTCATCGTGTACATTGTCGCGCTGGGCGTGCTGGGCATCCTCACGGCGGTCCTGCCCTATTTCCACAAGCGCATCATGGGCACGCTGGGGCACAAGATCATCGCAGAAGTGCGCCGCGAGATCTTCTTAAAGCTCCAGCAGCTGCCCTTCGACTACTACGACAACCGTCCCGCGGGCAAGATCTCCATCCGCGTCACCGACTATATCAACGAACTTGCGGACTTCTTTACAGACTATCTTTTGAATCTCATCGTGGATGTTCTCAAGATCGTCGTTGCGACCATTTTCATGCTCTGCATCAGCCCGCTGTTCACAGCCATCGTGTACGCGGCGGCGATTCCGCTCGCCGTGTGCGTCTATTTCATCAAGCGCGCGGTGCGGCGGCTGTGGCGGCACCACCGCGCCAAGAACTCCAACCGCAACGCCTTTATCGTCGAATCCATCATGGGCGAGAAGGTCATCAAGAACAACAACCGCTCGGACTACAACCGCGAAGTCTACCGCGGCCTGCAGGAGGACAGCGCCGCCACCTGGATGAAGATCGTCAGGCGCAACGAGCTGAATGCGCCCGTCTCCGAACTGTTCTGGAACGGGGGCGTACTCGCGATCTATGTCGTCGCGTTCTCCCTCATCATGGGCGGCGCGACTGCGCTTGCGGGCACGGTCATCGCCTTCTCGCTGTACACCTCCATCTTTTCCGAACCGCTGCTGCAATTTACGGCGGTTCTGCAGCAGCTCTCGCAGGTGTCCGCCAATCTGGAGCGCGTGTACGAGACCATCGATACGCCCGTCACCATTCACGATGCCGAGGACGCCGTCACCTTGCAGAACGTGCAGGGCAAAGTGGACTTCAACGACGTCACCTTTGGCTACGAGCCGGGCGTCAACGTCCTCGAACACTTCGATCTGCATGTCAATCCCGGTGAGAAGATCGCCTTGGTCGGACCAACGGGCGCGGGCAAGACGACGGTCATCAGTCTTCTCACACGCTTCTATGACGTCAACGAGGGCAGCGTGCAGGTGGACGGCGTGGACGTGCGCCAGGCGACGCTGCACTCGCTGAGAAAGGAGATCGGCGTGCTCATGCAGGAGCCGTTTATCTTCAAAGGGACGGTGCTGGAGAACATCCGCTACGGCACGCCAGAGGCGACGGACGAGGAGTGCATCGCGGCGGCAGAGGCGATCTACTGCGACCGCGTCGCCGCGCGCCTGCCCGACGGCTATAACACGATGCTGGGCGAGCGCGGCGAGGGGCTGTCCGCGGGCGAAAAGCAGCTTCTCTCCTTTGCGCGCGTTGTCCTGAAGAACCCGCGCATCGTCATTCTGGACGAAGCGACGAGCGCCATCGACTCGGAGACCGAGCTGCTCATTCAGGCGGCGCTCGACCGCATTTTGCAGGGCAAGACGAGTTTTATCGTCGCGCACCGTCTCTCGACCATCCGCAAGGCGGACAGGATCCTGTTCATTGCCGACAAGGGAATCGCCGAGCAGGGCTCGCACGAACAGCTGATGGCGTTGAAGGGGAAGTATTACGCCCTGAACCAGCGCCGTTGAGGCCGTTGAGCGCGGATAAGCGGCGCATCTCATTGTCGCGCTTGCGGGTCTGCCCGGTCATGAACTGCGACGCGGGTTGCCTGATTTTCATTCGATCTTACTGCGCGCGGGCGTTTGCAACAGCAAACGCCCGCGCACCGCTATGGCGTCATGCGAAACAGTTGACTTTTTTCTGCAAAGGGACTACAATAGAGGCAAGATTTTCAAAGGGAGATTTTTATGGCAGATTGTACGCACGATTGTTCCTCCTGCAGCAGTAACTGCGGCTCGCGGGACAAGCAATCGCTCATTAAGCCGCTCCATGAAGGGGCGAGCGTCAAAAAAGTCATTGCCGTTGCGAGCGGCAAGGGCGGCGTCGGCAAGTCGCTGGTGACGTCCTTGCTCGCCGTCCGCTCGATGGCGCGCGGCTATCGCACCGCCATTCTCGATGCCGACATCACCGGCCCGTCCATTCCCAAGGCGTTCGGCGCCAAGCTGCACGCGACGGGGGACGAGGGCGTCATCTATCCCGTCCGCACGATGAGCGGACTGCAGCTGATGTCCATGAACAGCCTGTTGGAGCACGACGACGACCCCGTCGTATGGCGCGGGACGCTGATCGCGGGCGCGGCGGTCCAGTTCTGGACGGACGTGCTGTGGGAGGATGTGGACATCATGTTCATCGATATGCCCCCTGGAACGGGCGACGTTCCGCTCTCCGTCTATCAGAGCATTCCGCTGAGCGGTATCATCATCGTCACCACGCCGCAGGACCTCGTCGGCATGATCGTCAGGAAAGCGGTCAATATGGCAAATCTCATGAATGTGCCCGTGCTGGGGCTGGTCGAAAACATGAGCTATTTCACCTGTCCCGACTGCGGCAAGCGCTACGAGATCTTCGGCGCGAGCAAGGCGGAGGCGCTTGCGAAGCAGTACAATATTCCTGCATATGCGCGCATGCCCATTGACCCGAACGTCGCAAGGCTCGCCGACGAGGGCAAGATCGTCGAGGCAGATACCGATGCGCTTCAGGAGATCTTCCTCGAAGTGGAAAAAGCGCGCGAGATCAAAAGCTTCAAGGCGGAATAACGCGTAACATACCAAAGAAGGGGAAAACGATGGGTCTGTTTGCGAGGCTTGGACGTAAAAAAGGGAATACGTCCCCCAAAAAAGTGCTCCATATCGAGCGCGAACTCCCCACGCGGGAGGAGACGGTGCAGTTCATGCGCGACGAAGGGCTGCCGCCTCAGACGCTGGAGACGGATTATTCGCAGGACGGCGAGGTGCGCTGCGTCATCTTCCGTTCGCCCAACGGGTTTGTGACCTATCAGTTTGAGCGGCTCATGTTCTTCGATGCGGAGGAGTACCGCCGCAGTCCGTTGCCTGCCTGCTGGCAGCCCTTTTCGGAGGCATACGCCAAGCCCGTCTATACCAGTTTAAGAGATCTCAAAAAGCAACTCCTGTTTGATCCCGAATACTTGACCTATTTTTCAGCAAACGTATCGTAACAAAGAGCGCACCGCCGCTCTGCACATGAAAAAGACGCCCCGCCGTTTGAATTCGGCGGGGCGTCGCAGTTTTCGTTGCGGTTGTATTTGTTATTCCTCAGCGACTTCGATGATGTCGGTCGCAGCCCAGCGTTTGGTGGATTCCACGGCGCTCTCGCAACTCGCCTGCGAGTCGTAATTGGAGCTCACGCACAGCATGCGTTTTTGTGAATTCATCAGGCGGAACGTGAAATCGCCCGCTTTGGTTCTGACGATATTGAAATATCCTTCCTCGATGCTCTTCTTATAAGTCGCAATGCCGTTTTTTGCACCGTTGATGCTGGAGTACTCATTGCTCACGAGCATGACTTCTCCGTTGTTCGCGCGCAACTCGAAATGAAAACCTCCCGCAGAGGGGCGGATCACCCATTTCCCCGTGGGTGCGGGGCGTTTCTTTGTCTTCTTGACCGGCACCGCCGTCTGAGGGACGGGCTTGCTTTCTTTTTTCATCTCCGTATCCTCCGTATATTCTTCGGGCAAGGCTGTTTCAGTCGTGTTATCAGGCTCGGGCTCGGGCTCGGGTTCCGGCTCGGGCTCGGGTTCGGGTTCCGGTTCGGGTTCGGGCTCGGGTTCGGGTTCGGGTTCGGGCTCGGGTTCGGGTTCCGGTTCAGGTTCGGGCTCGGGTTCCGGTTCGGGCTCGGGTTCGGGCTCGGGTTCCGGCTCGGGTTCCGGTTCGGGTTCGGGCTCGGGTTCGGGTTCCGGTTCGGGTTCGGGCTCAGGATCCGGCTCGGGTTCCGGCTCGGGCTCGGGCTCCGGTTCGGGCTCGGGTTCGGGTTCCGGTTCGGGTTCGGGCTCGGGTTCGGGCTCGGGTTCCGGCTCGGGCTCGGGTTCCGGTTCGGGCTCGGGTTCGGACTCGGGTTCCGGCTCCGGCTCGGGTTTCGGTTCGGGTTCCGGTTCGGTCTCCGACTCGGAGGTGGGGGAGACAGGGGCGGCAGATGCTGCCTGCGTTGGCTTAGGCGCGTCGGCTTGCTCTGCCTGTGCCTCCTCGCGCTGCTGCTTCTTGTAGACGACAGAGAGCACGATCATCGTGATGATCAGTGCGATGATCAGGACGAGAATGACCGCAAGAATAATGGTCAACACGAGATGTTCCTGCATATATTCCAAAAACGTCGTGTTGCCCGAATTCAGTAGTGCGTACATGGGCTTTCCCTCCTGTAATGAATTTTATTTGTTTTCCTGAATTTATTGTAACACGAAAAGTCCGTCCAGTCAATACATTGACAAATAAAAATCTTTGCGGTAAGATAAGATTATGATGAAAATTACAGTGATCGGCGGCGGTGCGGCGGGGATGACGTGCGCAATTTTGCTCGCGCGTGCGGGGAAAAGTGTGACCATTCTCGAACGAGGGGAGCGCCTCGGCAAAAAACTTTCCGCAACGGGCAACGGGCAGGGCAATGTGACCAATACTCATATGGACGCAAGCTGCTACTTTTCGGACGATACGGACAAGGTCGCCCGCATCCTGTCACGCTTTTCCTGGCAGGATACCGTCGCGTTTTTGCAGAGTATGGGCGGTATCTTTTTGCCCGATGCACGGGGCAGGGTGTACCCCGCGGGAAGACAGGCGTCTGCCGTCACAGACCTCATGCGCCGTGAACTTTTCCGTCTCGGCGTACAGATCATAACGAATGCTCGTGTTTCACGCCTCGAACCGCGCCATGGTCTGCGCGCGGTCTGGGAGGGCGGCAGCCTTTCCTCGGATGCGGTCGTCCTTGCGGCGGGAGGAGCGGCGGCAAAAAATTTTGGCACGGACGGAACGGCTTACGCTCTTGCACAGGCTTTCGGACATATGGTAACGCCGCTCAGCCCCGTTCTCGTGCAGCTGCGCTGTGATCCGCAGACAGTGCGGGGGTTGAAGGGGATCCGCATGGATGCAGGGTTGCGCGTTTTGCGCTGCGGACGGGAGGTATACGCCTGTCGCGGGGATGTGCTGTTCACGGAGAGCGGCGTCTCGGGCGACGCGGTGTTCCGTGCGTCCTCCCATGCAGAACAGGGCGACACGCTTTGGTTGGATTTTTTGCCGGACGTACCTCAAAATTTGCTCCGTAGCGCCGTTGGGGAGGGGGAGGACGGGCTTCTCTGCATCGTACCCAACGGGCTTGGCCGGCATCTTTTCAAGCTTGCGGCGGGAAACAGGACGCGTCTATTGTCCCTGCTCAAGGCATTCCCGCTCACGGTGACGGGGACGTTAGGGTTTGATTATGCGCAGGCGACGCGGGGCGGCATTCCGCTTGCGGAGACGGACGAGGGCTTGCAGAGCCTGTATTGCGGCGGTCTTTATTTTGCAGGCGAGGTCTTGAACGTTGACGGCGAATGCGGCGGATACAATCTGCACTGGGCGTTCGCGTCGGCACACACGGTGGCGGAGGAGCTGCAATGAGAAAGACGTTTACGGGACTTATTTTGCGCCCGCATCAGAAGGA
>CALVWM010000071.1 GCA_944367185.1 uncultured Clostridia bacterium
CTCCTGGACGGGCAGGTGCGCAATCTCAACGACATCTACCTGCCGCCGCACACCGCGTGCATTTACAGGAAAAACTGAGCGCAATATGCAAAGCACCTTCCCGCGGGAAGGTGCTTTGCATATTCAGATTTTTTTGACATAGCAGCGGCGGCGTTTGTGCAGGACGTTGCCGAAGTTCTTCCACAGATTGAGGATGGCGTGGTTGTCCTCAAGGTTGAGGTTGGTCTCGCAGTACTTAATGCGGCCTTCTCGCAGCATGCGCTGAAGCTCGTCGATGAGCACGATGCTCACGCCGCGGTAGGCGGGCAGCACGCCGATGAGCGCAAGGTCGATGATCTCGGGATCCTTGACCGCCTTGAGGATGCGCAGGATGGCGGGAAGGGTCAGCCTGCCGCCCGACTTTTGCACGGCGCGCGCAATGGAAGGGAAGCACAGCCCGAAGCAGACGGGCTTTTCGTTCTCATCCAGGATCATCGTCACGAACCTGACGTCGATGATGAGTTTGAAGGACTTCACCAGCTCGTCTTTCATCTTGTCGGTAAAGGGGACGGTGCCGTAGATCTCCGCGTACGTCGTGTCCAGCAGCTCGAAAAAATCGTCCTTGTACAGGCGGATAAATTCATCGGCGGTCTTTGCCGTGCTCAGGTGCAGGCCGTAGCGCTTCAGGATCTTTTCGTGCATCTCGTGCATGCGTGGATCGGACTTCTCGGGCAGGTAGAGCTTGTGTTCCAGCCAGTCGACTTCCTTCTGATAGCCCAGTCCTTCGATGAGCGTCTGATAATAGGGGTAGTTATACTGTTCCTCGAAGGTGGAAAGCTCGTCGAATCCTTCGATGAGCAGTCCCTCGCGTTCCAGGTCGGAGAACCCGAGCGGCCCGACCACTTCCTCCATGCCCTTGGACTTTGCCCAGTCCTCGACCGCCGAAAAGAGGGCGGAGGCGACTTCCCGATCGTAAATACAGTCAAAACGGGTAAAGCGCACACGCTTTTGCTGCCATTTTTCGTTGCTCTTGCGGTGCAGAATGCCCGAAATGCGCCCGACGACTTTGCCGTTCCGGTACGCGAGGTAATAGACTGCCTCGGCGTCGTCATAGTAATGGTAGTCCTTACGGAACAGCTTTTTTTCATCGCCGTAGAGGGGCGGGACAAAACAGTCGTTGCCCTTGTAGAGTTTGAGCGGGAACTGAATAAATTGCCTTTTCTGGCAACACGTCTTTACTTCTCTGATCTCAACCATACTTCTCTCTCCTTTCAAGATTGTCATATGTGAGAACAATCTTTGTACCAGTATAGTACGATTTTCAGCGTTTGTCAAGAGCGAAGTCATGACTTTTTGTGACAACTCTCCTATAAAAGGAGAAACTTTTCTGCAAATGTTGACAATTTTTCGCAAGCGCGATATAATGTTGAGAAATGATCGAAGAACTTACGGTGACATTGCCTGCGCCCTCGGGCATGCAGGAGAGAAACGCATATGTATATTGTCCGGACTTTGACGGCCGTTTTCCCGTGCTCTATCTCTTTGACGGGCAGACGGCGTTTTGGGACGATCGCGCGCCGTACGGGGCGAGCCTGCGCCTTGGCGAGCTTCTCAATCGGATGAATGCGCCGCTCATCGTCGCGACGGTGGAGTGCGATAAGCACGATCGGCTGAGTGAGTATTCGCCTTTTGCGTTTACCTCCCGCTTCGGAAGATCGACGGGACGGGGCAAACAGTTCATGGACTGGATGACGGGTACGTTCAAACAGCAGATCGACGGAACATATCCCACCCGTTCCGACCGCGCACACACCTATCTCATGGGCAGCTCGATGGGCGGACTCATGTCCCTATTTGGGCTTGCGCGCTATCCGCATATCTTTTCACGGGCGGCGGCGCTCTCGCCCAGTCTCTGGACGGATCCCGTCGGCTGTGAGGAACTTCTTGACGCGCTTCCCGCGGATGCCCGTCTGTGGCTGGATTACGGCGAAGTGGAGCTTCGTCAGCACGGCAAAAATCAGGCGCGCGCCCTGCGCATGGCGGAGAAAAAGCTCGCCGGCCGCGCGGGCTGCGAGTTTCATATCATCGAAGGCGGGCGGCATGACGAGGCGTCCTGGCGCGCACGGCTTCCGCAAGTCCTTGCTTTTTTGGATATTACGGCAAATGCGCCGTAGGGAGAATATCAAATGAAAAACTTTATCTTTATTTCACCCAACTTTCCGGAGAGTTATTGGCGCTTCTGCGCCGCGCTGCAGCGCCGCGGCTTCCGTGTGCTCGGCATCGGCGACTGTCCGTACGCGGAGCTCAAGCCCGAACTCAAGGTCGCGCTGACCGAGTATTACAAGGTGGAGACGCTGGAAAACTACGATGAAGTGTACCGCGCCGTCGCTTTCTTCCTGCACAAGTACGGCAGGTGCGACTGGCTGGAGAGCAACAACGAGTATTGGCTGGAGCGGGATGCGCATCTCAGGGACGACTTCAATATCTCCACGGGCTTTCATTCGGCGGACATGGCGCCCGTCAAGTTCAAGTCCAAGATGAAGGCGTGCTATGAAAGGGCGGGGATCCCCGTTGCACGTTACTGCATGGCGGATGATTTCGAGAAGTGCCGCGCCTTTTTAAAGAAGGTGGGGCGCGCCGTCGTCAAGCCCGATAACGGTGTCGGGGCAAACGCGACCTATCGCATTGCGAACGAGGCGGATTTACGCGCTTTCTTTGATGCGGAACATACGGACTATATTATGGAAGAGTATGTGGACGGTACAGTCTGTTCGTATGACGCGATCATCGACGCAAAGGGAGAACCTGTATTTGAAACGGGCAATGTTACGCCCGGATCGTTGATGGACGTCGTCAACGAGCGGGAGGACAGCTGCTTTTTTATCCGCAAATCTCTCCCGGACGCCGTGCGCGAACGGGGCAGAGCGGCGGTCAAAAGCTTCGGCGTCAGAAGCCGCTTCATCCACTTTGAGTTTTTCAGTCTGAATTCCGATTGCCATCTCGGGCAAAAGGGGGACATCGTTGCGCTGGAAGTCAACATGCGCCCCTCGGGCGGCTGCTCGCCCGACATGATGAACTATGCCAACGGCGTGGATGTCTATGAGATCTGGGCGGACATGATCGCGGGCAATACGCCGGACATTCCCGCCAATCCGCACACTTTCTGCGCATTCATCGGGCGCAGGAAAGAAAAGGCCTATGCGCTCTCGCACGAAGAGATCCTGCAAAAGTATGGCGCGCACCTCGTGGAATACGGCGAAGTGGATAAGGCGCTTGCTCCTGCAATGGGCGACTACCGCTATATCGCAAAATTCATGACCGAGGAAGAGGTCTACGCCTATTTCCGCGATCTCGCCAAATAAGTTCTCCGCGCGCACTGCGGCAGAGAATTGAGATCTTTTGATCCTCCAATACGGGACGGTATCTGCCGCCCCGTATTTTTTATATACGGATCTGAGAAAAAAGTTTGTGTGGAAAATTTGAAAAATGTGCGTTCAAACTGTTGACAGCAAGCCTGTGCCGTGATATAATAAAGCCAGTTCGCAAATGCGAACGATTTTTCAGGATATAAGTTCGCAAAAGCGAACAACGTTGCGGAAGGCAGCGAAAAGGAGATTGTATCTATGCCACTTGTATTGGCGCCCATCGGGCAGGAAGTCCGCATCGTCAAGATCATCGCGGACGAAAAGACCAAAAAGCACCTTGCAAACCTCGGGCTTTTGGTGGATGCGACGGTGACCGTTCTCTCCTCGGCGGGGGGAAGTACCGTATGCCGCGTCAAGGAAGGGCGGCTTGCGCTGGATAAAAACGTCGCGGCGCATATCTATGTCGCATAAATTTTGACAGCATTGCTGTAAGGAGTCATCTATGATAAAATCGTTGGAGGAATTCGTCCCGGGCGAGAAGGGTGTGATCACCGCTGTCGCCGGGGAGGGGCGCATCCGGCGGCGGCTGTTCGATATGGGCGTCACGCCCGGAGCAGAAGTCGTCATGCGCAAGAAGGCGCCGCTGGGCGATCCCATTGAGATCACCCTGCGCGGGTATGAACTTACGCTCCGCAAGTCGGAGGCGGCATGCGTCACGTTGGAGGTGAAAAAGTGAAACAGTTTGCTTTGGCGGGAAATCCCAACTGCGGCAAGACGACGCTCTTCAACCTCCTCACCGGTTCCACGGCATATGTCGGCAACTGGCCCGGCGTCACGGTGGACAAAAAAGTGGGTACATACAAGCGCGGCGAAGAGCCCGTGCAGATCGTCGACCTGCCCGGCATCTACTCACTCTCGCCCTATACACCGGAGGAAGTCGTCTCGCGTAACTTCATCCTCGATGAAAAGCCCGCGTGCGTCATCAATATCGTCGATGCGACCAACCTCGAGCGCAACCTCTATCTGACCACGCAGCTCATGGAGATCGACGTCCCCATCATCATCGCGCTCAACATGATGGACGCGGTGGAAAAGTCGGGCGACGTCATCGACGCCAAGCTCCTGGAGGAGAAGATCGGGCTGCCCGTCGTCGCCATTTCCGCGCTCAAGGGCACGGGGATCAAGGAGCTGATGGATAAGGCGATCTCCGTCTCCAAGAAGGGGCGGCAGGGCGAAACGGTGCTCAAAAATTCGCCCATCGCGCACCTTGTGCAGGACGTCAATATTGCCCTGCGCGCACAGGGCGTCGAAGCGCCGCTCTTTCACGCCGTCAAGCTCTCCGAAATGGACGAGATCGAGACCAAAATGCACCCCGAGCTCGTCAAAATGGTGGAGGAGTTCAAGGCGACCTTCAAGGACGATACCTTCGGGACCGACCTCGAGGCGGTCGTCGCGGATGCGCGATACAAGTATATCTCCGCCAATTTCTCGCCTGCATATCATCACAAGGACGCCAAGAAAGGGGAGAAACTCTCCAAAAGCGACAAGGCGGATAAGGTCCTCACGCACCGCATCTGGGGTATCCCGATCTTTATCGTCATCCTGTTCGCGATCTTCCATCTGACCTTTGCAGAGGATCTGTTCTACATCAACGCTATTTCGGGCGGGAACCTGCCCACGCTCTTCGATCCCGTCGGAGAGGGCGGCTTCGGCATGGAGGAGAACGGCGCGACGACGCTGCTCGCCTGCTTCTATGACGGCGCGGTATTCTCGCCGGGCGTGATCCTGACAAATCTTCTCAACTGGTGCCTCGAGTGGATCAATGTTTTGGCGGGTATGGCATTTGAAAATGCGCCCGCATGGCTTTCGGGACTCGTCGTAGACGGCATTCTCGGCGGCGTGTTCGCGGTACTTGGGTTCATCCCGCAGATCCTGACGCTCTTTCTCTTCTTTTCCATTCTGGAGGACACGGGCTACATGGCGCGTATCGCGTTCATCCTGGACAGGATCTTCCGCAAATTCGGGCTTTCGGGCAGGGCGTTCATGCCCATGATCATGGGCTTCGGCTGCTCGCTGCCCGCCATGATCAACACGCGTACGCTTGCCGACGAGAAGGAGCGCACCTCGACCATCCGCGTCATTCCCTTCTTCTCCTGCGGCGCAAAGCTGCCCATTCTGACCGCGATCGCGGGCGCGATCGTCTACCAGCTCGGCATCAGCAACGCCGAACTCATCACGCTGGGCATGTACCTTCTGGGCATTGTCGTTGCGATCTGTACCGTCATCCTCATGCGTTCGACGACCATGCGCGGCGAAGTTCCGCCCTTCATCATGGAGCTGCCCGCATATCACGCGCCTCGCTTCCAGAGCCTGATGGTGCACCTGTGGGATAAACTCAAGCACTACGTCAAGAAGGCGTTCACGATTATCCTTGTTTCGACCATTCTCGTCTGGTTCCTGTCCCATTTCAGCTGGTCGTGGCAGTACCTCGAGGACGAGCAGATGAACCTGAGTATCCTCGCAAATCTTGGCATGCTCATTCAGCCCATCTTCACGCCGCTCGGCTTCGGCTCGCAGCTGCAGACGTACGGCTGGATCTTCGCGGTCGCCGCGATCAACGGCCTGATCGCAAAGGAGAACGTCATTTCGACGTTCGGCACGATCGCGACCTGCCTTGCGCTCACGCTGCCCACGGGTGAGTTTGCGGAGGGCGTTCCCGAAGCGATCGCCATGGCAAACGCGACGGGCATCACCGTCCCTGCGATGATCTCCTTCATCGCCTTCAATATGCTCACGATCCCCTGTTTCGCAGCATGCGCGACGGCGAAGGCGGAACTTCCCAAGGGAAAATTCAAGTGGACGCTTCTGTTCTGGCTCGCAACTTCATATACTGTCTCCATGATGATCTATCTCATCGGCTCGTGGTGGTGGACCTGCTTTATCTTCGCGGCGCTCATCGCTGCGGCGATCGCCGGAATCGTCATCTGGAACAAGAAGCACCCCGCGAAACAGGAAAACGTTGCCGAAACGGTGAGCGAAGCGCTCGCCGAGGCGGCTGCAACGGAGGAGAGAAAATGACCTGGTGGGAGATCCTCATCATCGTCCTGATCGCCGCCTTTGTCGTCGGGTACATCGCATACGCGATCATAAGAAGAAAACAGGGGAAGGGCGGCTGCGATTGCTGCGGCGGCTGCAGCGGATGTTCGGATTGTTCCGCATGCCGTCCCAAGCCGGACGAAACGCAACAAAGCACACACAACAATCTCCATAAATCTTGAGAAAAGGGGAGCCGTTCGGCTCCCTTTTTCTGTGACGCCGGGGGATATCCGGCGTCTGCGGGGGCGATTTGCGATAAATCATTGCAATGCAAAAGGCGCATGGGGGAGCGCGCGTACATTGCTTGACAGAATGCGGCCGTTTTGGTAAAATATATGGAATAAAATACGGCGCGCCGCAATTTTGCGCGCAAAGGAGCCGCCATGATCTATTTCAACAAGAAATCCAACCTGCTGGAAGATACGATCTATCACTACGAATTGCAGGACGTCAAGGAGCCCGAGCTGTTCCGCGAGCTGTTCGACTATGAGAGTATCCCCAAGGTCATGTTCAACAACCGCCATGTGCCCATCAACATGCCCGATGAGATCTGGATGACGGACACGACTTTCCGCGACGGGCAGCAGTCCACCTCTCCCTTCACCGTCAAGCAGATCGTCGATCTGTATAAGCTCATGTCCCGTCTGGGCGGACCCAAGGGGCTTGTCCGCCAGTCGGAGTTCTTTGTCTACTCCAAAAAGGACAAGGAGGCGTTGCAGGCATGCCAGGACACGGGGCTCAAATTTCCCGAGATCACGACGTGGATCCGCGCCAACGAAAAAGATTTTGAGCTTGTCAAGCAGGCGAACGTCGCCGAGACGGGGATTCTTGTGAGCTGTTCGGATTATCACATCTTCAAAAAAATGCATTTAACGCGCAGACAGGCGCTCGATCAGTACCTGGGCATTGTCAAGAGCGCGCTCTCGCACGGCATCCGCCCGCGCTGTCACTTTGAGGACATCACCCGCGCGAGCTTTTACGGCTTTGTCGTGCCGTTTGCGACGCAGCTCATGCGTCTCTCACGGGAGAGCGGAATTCCCATCAAGATCAGAATGTGCGATACGATGGGCTTTGGCGTCTCATTCCCGGGCGCGGCGCTTCCTCGGAGCGTGCAGGGCATCGTCTACGGGCTTCGCCACTATGCGGAGATCCCGTCCGAGCTTTTGGAATGGCACGGCCATAACGATTTTTATAAGGTTGTTTCCAATGCTTCCACGGCATGGCTGTACGGCGCGTCGGCGGTCAATTGCTCTCTTCTGGGCATCGGCGAACGCACGGGCAACTGTCCCTTAGAGGCCATGGCGATGGAGTACGCCTCCTTCCGCGGTACGATGGACGGCATGGACTTCACCGCGATCACGGACATCGCCGATTACTTTGAAAAGGAGATCGGCTACAACATTCCGCCCAAGACGCCCTTCGTGGGGCGCGCCTTCAATTCCACCCGCGCGGGCAT
>CALVWM010000072.1 GCA_944367185.1 uncultured Clostridia bacterium
CCGAACGCCATCATCTGCACGTTGACCGCGGTACCCCAGCTGTAAGGGATGTCGTGATCCATACGGTAGACGTTCGCGCGGGGGTTGTCCCACGAACGGAAGACCGCCTTGATCGCAGCGAAGAGCTGCTCCTTGGGATCGTCGGGGAAGTCGGTGCCGAGCTGATTCTTGTACTCTGCCTTGAACTGGTTTGCAAGTTCCTTCAGATCCTCTGCGGTCAGCTCGACGTCCTGCGTGACGCCCTTCTTCTCCTTCATCTCGTCGATGAGCTTCTCGAAGTACTTCTTGCCAACCTCCATGACGACGTCGGAGAACATCTGGATGAATCTTCTGTAGCAGTCCCAAGCCCAACGGGGATTATTCGACTTCTCTGCGATGGTGTTGACGACCGTCTCGTTGAGGCCGAGGTTGAGGATGGTGTCCATCATGCCGGGCATGGAAGCGCGCGCGCCCGAACGGACGGAGACGAGCAGGGGATTTTCCTTATCGCCGAACTTCTTGCCGCAGACCTGCTCCATCTTCTCGATGTACTGCATGATCTCAGCCTGGATCTCGGGATTGATCTGCCTGCCGTCCTCATAGTACTGCGTGCAGGCTTCCGTGGAGATCGTGAAGCCCTGAGGCACGGGCAGACCGATGTTGGTCATTTCCGCGAGGTTTGCGCCCTTGCCGCCGAGCAGCTCACGCATCTGTGCATTACCTTCCGTGAAAAGGTAACAATACTTTTTTGCCATGAATGCTTTTCCTCCTGATTATTTTCATGTTTGCCGGAAAATATTGTACAACATTTCCGAGCAAATTTCAAGCCTTTCGCGAAAAATTTTACAGCCTTTTGCAAAGTTTTTACAGGTTTTCTTGTCGCTTCGCGCTTGTCGGCATGAAAACGCGGGAAAGGCGCAGGATCCGGACGCCTCTGTCGGCGCTCAGGAAGATCGCAAACCGAAAGTTTTTCAAGCTCTTGACAAACCCGTCTTGCCATGTTATACTTGATCTATCTTTACAAAAGAGGCGCGGCTATGACGAAAACGCAAGTGTTTATTTCATTTAAGATGCACGACGAATGGGGAGAGCTTACCAAAGATTATTTCATGGCAAAAAAGCTTTACGAAGCATTGCGCGCAAAACATATTCAAGCGTTTTTTAGCGACATATCTTTATTGACCGCTGCACGCGCCGATTATAAGCGAAAAATCGACGAGGAGCTGGATAATGCTGTCATCTTAGTTGTTGTCACCACCTCGGTCCAGCACGCAAACAGCAACTGGGTCCGCTATGAATGGGACAGCTTTTACAATGATATTCTGAGCGAAAAAAAGAAAGGTGAATTGCTATCACTTGTCGACAGCATAGAGATCCACGATCTTCCGAGAACTCTTCGGCAAACCCAGTCCTTTCTATATGGGGATGACGGCATTCAAAAAGTCGTAACTTTTGTCCGACATTATTTCAATAAAACACTCTCCCCTATAAAGGATGTTGCTGAAAAGAGAGGCTCTTCCTACGGGTACGATATCGGAAACGAAAGAGAGCGGCTAAAAATTCAGGCGAAAGAAGAAAGCAAAAACGATTTTCAGAACATCAGCACTATCTTTGATGAAATCGACGCCGAAACATATAACGTACTTGACTTTGGCTGTTCAATGGGAGAAACCACCCGCCGTGTTTTCTCTCCTTTTGGCCCAAAAGTCAATCTGATCGGCGTTGACAAATTTCAATCATGTGTAGATGAGTTCAATGCTGACACGCCGGCATATCATGCTATCTGCGCCAATATCGATAATGACGATTTTTTGGAAATTTTGCAGCGTGAAATGCTCGAGCTGGGAGTAAGAGGATTCCATCTCATATATTGCGCTCTCTCATTACATCACACGGCAGATACTCTGGATGCCATCAAAAAACTGTGGAAGGTGTTGCTCCCCGGAGGATACATCTATATCAGAACCTGTGACGACGGCCTCAAAATCGGCTATCCTGATTCGGAAAACTTGATCCCTCAGCTCATCGAGCGAACATCGCATGTCGCAGGGGTATCGGACAGATTCCACGGACGAAAGCTTTATAACTGGCTGAAAAGGGCAAGATTTGTCAATATACAAAGTTTCCCTTTTATGTTAAACACCGCGGGTAAAGACGTTGTAGACCGATATGCCCTATTTTCCAACACATTTTTGTGGAGAAAAAACTATTTCAAGAAAGCGCTTGACAAAGCCGCAAGTGAAAATGATGAAGAGCGCATCAGCAAAGCATTAGAAGAATATACCTGGTGTGTGACAAAAACGGATGCCATTGAAGATATGTTTTCCGATCTGAATTTTTATTACGAATATTACATCACAATTGTAACCGCACGTAAAAAATCTTTCTTCGACGACTAATTGATTTGCACATAGATATTCTCCGCCGACGCATTGCAGTGCCAAAAATGTTTCATTCTCCGCCCCGCGGGCAATACTTGGGGCATGAAAACGCTGTACAAAAACTGCATGCTGCCCCTTGCGGGCGGGCAGGGCGGGCAAGAGTTCTGCGTCGGGGACGGGAAGTTCGTCCTCGCGCAGCCGCCCTATGACGAGGTCATCGACCTGGGCGGAGCGGCGGTGCTGCCCGCCTTTTGCGACGCGCACTCCCACCTTTTGGCCTATGCGCTCTCTCTGACGCAGGCGGACGGGGCGAGCGCTGTGACCGCACAGGACTTCATTGCCTGCGCCGAGCGGTTCGCGCGCGAGAACGGCATGGGAGAGCTGGACCTCGTCACGATCAGAAATGCCGAGAGTCTGCCCGATCCCGCGCCGCTGGAGACATGCCTGCGCCCGCTGCACATTCAGCTGCGTTCGGGACACGCGGGACTGTTCAACAAGGCGGCGCGCCGCCTTCTGGGGCTGGGCGAGAACGCGGTGCTCGAGGAAACGGAGTACCTCGCAGCGACCCGCCGCGTGCCGCTGCCCGAAGGAGAGGCGCTCAAAGCCGCGTTTGCAAGAGCGCAGGCGCGCTATTCTTCCTACGGCGTGACGACGGCGCAGGAGGGCATCTTAACGCGCGAGATGTTCCCGCTCTACGATACGCTCCTGCCCGCGCTATCCCTTGACGTCGTCGCCTATTCCTCTCCTGCGGACTATGACGACGCGCGCGCCCGCTTCCGCCCCAAAGAACGGGAAGCGGGCGCGCGCGGGGACAACGACAGCGCAAGCGATCTGCGCGGCGCATTTCGCGTGGGCGGCGTCAAGATCTTTCTGGACGGCTCGCCCCAGCAGAAAACGGCGCTCCTGCGCGCGCCCTACGAAGGCGGCGGAATGGGCATGCAGACCATGTCCGCCGCCGAAGTGCTCGACGCCTGCCGCTTTGCCGCAGGCCGCGGGGCGCAGCTGCTCGCCCATTGCAACGGCGACGGGGCGGCGGAGCTGTTTCTGGACGCGCTGGAGCGGCTGCCTCCTGCAGCGCGCGCTAGCTGCCGACCCGTGCTCATCCACGGGCAGATTTTGGGCGACGACCAGCTCGAGCGCATCAAACGGCTGGGCGTCATCCCCTCCTTTTTTGTCGCGCATGTGCGCGAGTTCGGGGACACGCACCTCAAAAACCTGGGAGAAGCGCGGGGCATGCGCATCTCGCCGACGCGTTCGGCGCTCGTGCGCGGCATCCCCTTTACGCTGCACCAGGACGCGCCCGTCTGCGAGCCCGACCCCCTGGAAGCGGTCGCGTGCGCCGTTCTGCGCACGACAAAGGCAGGAAAAAGGCTGGCGGGACAGGAGATAAGCGTATCGGACGCGCTGCGCGCCGTCACCGAACACGCCGCCGCCCAGTACGGTTTTTTTGACCGCGGGCGCATCGCGGCAGGACTGCGCGCCGACTTTGTCATCCTCAATCGCGACCCGCTCGCCTGCAATGCCGAAGACTTGCCGGGCCTGCGCGTCGTAGAGACCTACTTGAAAGGACGGCGCGTCTATCCCGCAGAATAAAAACATACCGCCCGCCGCGCTTTTCGCGCGGCGGGCGGTCCCTTCCCCCCAAAAAAACCTATGTTCGATCGAAGAACGTTACTTTTTGCCCTTGCGGAGCGCCATGACCAAACCAACCACGCTCACCACGGCGACAACGCCGAGAAGCACGGCGAACACGATGATGACGGTATTCAGCGTCTGCGCGTTTGCATCCAGGTCGGCTTGCAGCACATCGACTTTGCCATTTGTCTCATCGAGGTCGGTCTGCAATTGCTCGATCGCGTCCCAGATGGCGTCGTCCGCCGCCTCCAGCGAGGACTGCAGCGCCGTTATGCTCTCCGAGAGCGCCGTATTCTGTTCCTCCAGCGCGTCGATATCCGCCTGAAGCAGCGCGTCCGCCGCCGCATATGCCGTTTTGACTTCCTCGAGCGCCGCCTCGAGTGCTGTGACGTCCGTCGCGCCGTCGCCGATCAGTCCTTCCAGCCGCGTGACGGCGTCCTCGAGGCTCTGCTGCACCGCGTCGATCTCGCCTCCCAGCGTCGTCTGCGCCGTCTCCAGCGCCGCCTGCAGGGCATCGATCTCTGCGCCCAGACCGTCCGCGCCCGTGTCGAGCGAGCCGATCAGCTCCTCGGCGGCCGCGATCTTATCCGAAAGTGCGCCAAGGGCATCGGCGAGCGCGGAGGCATCCGTGTAGTCCGTCCCAAGGACCTGCTCCACGGCCTCGTCCAGTTCGGCAATGACGCCGTCGATCTCGCCGGCCACGTCGCGCACCTGCAGGGCGTAGAGCGTGATGACGGTGCCGTCGACGCCGCTCAGGCCGCCCGTGAACGCGGCGCCGTCCGCGTATTCGATGGACGTGCCGCCCGCGATCGTCGTCCAGCCAAAGACATTGCCCTCCGTGACGGAAATACCCAGCTGCTCCGCGGTCTGCAGCGTAACATCCTCGCCCACCGTGTATTCCTGCGACGTCTGCGCGCCGTCCGCCATGGTGTACACGACGGTGTAGCTGCCGTATGTAATCTGCGCCTCATTTTCCTCCGTCAGCGTCACGGTGTACGCGGGGTTGTCCGCGGAGAAATAGGCCAGCGGATTGCCCCTGCCGTTGTTGTCGTGATAGCCCGACGTAAATACCCCGACCCAGTTGCGGTTTTCTGCATAATGATCATAGATATTGACGCCGATTCTTGCATCGATGAGCGAATCCACAATGTTGACGACTCCGCCCGACCGGATGAACAGATTGTTTTCCGCACCGTTAAAGCTGTTTCCGGTAATGACGGGCGAACCGCTCAGATTCATGACGGAGGTTTCATCATTTGCCAAAGAGACGCCGCCACCGCCGAGGCCTTCGGTGATCTTGTTGCCCGTGATCATGCCGCCGCTCATCGTCATCGAGCTTCTTGCCGCCACATAGACGCCGCCACCGCCGTTGGTCGCCTCCGCCTCGTTCCCCTCGATCACGCCGTCCGTCATTGTGAAGTCGGTGTAGCGCAGATAGATGCCGCCGCCATCTCCTTCCGAATCGTTCTCAGCGACCGTGCCGTCCGTCATCGTGACGAGATTCCTAGAAGAATCGGAATCCCCGTACGAATAGATGCCGCCGCCCGAACCGGACGCGGTATTTTCCGAAATCGTGCCGTATGCCAATTCAAAGGTACAATACTCATACAGGGCAATGCCGCCGCCATGATCTTCCGCAACATTTTTGCGGATAAGCGCATTGCCGCCGATCGAAATATTAGCATAATAATATGCCGCAATGCCGCCGCCATAGCCTGCCTGGTTATCGTAACCGGCCTGATTGCCCGAGACGGTCCCGCCGGTCATGACCAGCGTCGCATAGTACATGTAAATACCGCCGCCGTAGCCATCCCCCGCAACGTTGTTTTCAATACGGGCAGCGCCGCCGACCGCCAGGGTGTAGCTGTTGTCGGCCTCATAATCGGCGCCTGCAAAGTACAATCCGCCGCCGGAAAAGTAAGCCTCGTTTTCGCTGATCATGCCCCCAAGAAGGTCCACCGTAGACGCCCATGCACTGACGCCGCCGCCATACCATGCGGCATTACCCGAAATGGCGCCGCCGTACATGGTAAACGAACTATCCGTAAGATGCACGCCGCCGCCGTCGGCCGTAGGATATGCCTCGGTGGTATCGTCCGGAACGGTAAGGCTGTTCCCGGAAATTTCGCCGCCGGTCATCGTAAACTCAGCGGACTGGCAGAGGTAGAACCCGCCGCCCTGCGCATAGCCGCCCGTAGCGGAATTCCCGGAAACCCGTCCGCCCGACATGAGAACAGTCGTTGCCTGAACATACGCGCCTGCGCCCAAGGCGTTTTCCGGCGTGCCGCTCACCGCGGTATTGGAAACGATCTGCGCGCCGTCCCGGATCTCCCAAGTCCCTCTGTTCGTCTGCACGCCTGCTCCGATGCTTGCCGTATTATAGGAGATTTCACCGCCCTCCATGACAAAATCGGTATAAAGTGTCCGGACACCGCCGCCGTAGCTGTCCCCGTTCGGATTTTCCGCGCGGTTGTTTGTGACCTGCCCGCCCGTCATCGTAAGCGTGGACATCGCCTGACTGCCTGCTTCAATATACAGTCCGGCGCCGCCGTTTACAACATTGTTGCCTGCGATCATGCCGCCGTTGATCGTCAACGTCGTCTGCTCGCCCGCATAGACGCCGCCACCATAGGACGCAGTATTGCCCGCGATCGTACCGCTCTCCAATGTAAATACGCTGCCGTCCTCGACGAAAATGCCGCCACCATACAGGTAGGAGCCGCCGATGGTAGTACCCGCGCCGCCCGTGAGGACGCCACCTTCGTACTCCACGCCCGCCACGGTGTTCGTGGCCCCCGTGCTGCAGTCGCAGAGGGTCAGCGCGCCGCCGTCCACCGTGATGACGGAGCTCGTCCCCGTGCCCGTGAGCACATGGCCGTTGAGACAGAGCTTGACCGTGCCCGTGACCGTGAGGTCAGTCTCCAGCGGCGTATCTCCCGTGAGGTAGTAATTTCCGCCCGTCAGCTCTCCGCCCGCGGTGGGAACCGCCGTCCAGCCGGGGTGCGAGGTGCTATGCGATTCCGCTGCCTGAGCAGTGATACCCCCCCCCCATGGACAGCATCGCCAGTCCGAGCGCCGCGCAGACAGCAACTGCCGCGGCGGCAAAGAACATGACCACTCTGCGTTTGACAAAATTTCTTACCATACTCTTCTCCTTATTGCGGAGGCCTCTCTGCTTCTGAAAAGCATGCCGGCGATCCGGGTCACGCCCCCGCATGATGTCCGCGATCGCCGCGGTCCGATCCCAAAGCCATGCGCACTTCGACGCGCCGATGCGCAGACTGTCCGCCTGATCGCACCGCACTTTCAATTTATCATAAAATGTCTGATTTTTCAAGAGAGAATGCAAATTTTGTCAGGTGAAATTTACAAAAATGCGCCGATCTCCTGAGAGTTTTGTGTTGAAGTGGCGATTTTTTGTGTGCGATCGAAAAGGCGGTTGACATTTTACGCCCTGCATGCTATAATGGCGGCAAATGACAAATCAGAGGTGGAAGTTATGATCGAATACTCCATGAAGGCGCTGACCGCCGAAGAGCTCTCCTTTAAGGTCAATCACATTCAGGCGGCGCCCAATGCCAAATTTGAGATCAAACCCATGTTCTCGCGCCAGATCCGTCACGCGAACGAGAACCCCAAGATGAATATCGTCGTGCTGGAATGCAAGATCGAGAGCACGGACGACTCCCCCAAGCCCTTCAACCTTGTGGCGCGCTTTGTGGGCGTGTTTGAAGTGCAGAATATGAACACCGACGAGGACAGGAGATTCTTCGC
>CALVWM010000073.1 GCA_944367185.1 uncultured Clostridia bacterium
TTGCGGTGCCTGCTCACGCTTACGATTCACCGACCTTTTCCCTCTCGCGATCTCCCGCCTTTTCCGCCTGCCTTTTCCCACGCCTTTCGCCTGCGCTTGCCCCGCTTTTCCTTTTGCGATTTCCCCGCGCTTTCCGTCCGCAATTTCAACGCTTCTCGTCAACACTTTTCCCGCCTTTTCCGCATGAAAAAAACGGAGCCGAAGCTCCGTTTTTTTGTTGTCTGCTTACTCCTTGGAACCGGTGAGCATCAGCGAGCCGATGATCATCTTCTGGAAGATCGCGAACAGGATGATGACGGGAAGGACGCACATGACGGCCGCCGCCATGACAGGGCCCTGGTTTGCCTCGTACTGACTGTTCAAGAGGGTCATTGCGTGAGGCAGGTTGATCCAGAGCGAGCTGGTCTGAATGTAGATGAACGAACCCATGTAGTTGTTCCAGCATCCCATGAAGGACAGAAGTCCCTGCGCCACGATCGCGGGCATGGCAAGCGGAAGGATGAAGCTGCAGAAGATACGGAAGTATCCCGCGCCGTCGATCTTTGCCGCCTCGATGATGGAGGTGGGAAGTCCGAACAGGAACTGACGGATAAAGAACGCCGTCATGATGGAACCGAACAGACCGGGAATGGTCAGGGTCATCCATGCGTTTTCGTTCGTCGTCCAGCCGAAGGAGTTGTACATTGCGTACTGCGTCGTCATGATCGAAGGGCCGGGGACCATGATCGCTGCGAGCAGGAACATGAACACGACGTCGCGTCCCTTCCAGTTGATCTTCGCGAAGGCAAAAGCTGCGGACGCGGAGGTGATGACGCCGACCACGACGGGCACGATGGAGTAAATGAGGTTGTTGATGACGGAGCGCCAGTAGCTGTAACCGCTCGGGAAACGCGTACCGGAGCCGCCGACCATGCCCCTCGTGAAGAGGAACTCATAGTTGTAGAAGAAGTGATACCCGTCTCTGGGAAGGGAGCGGCTCGGCCACCAGATCATCGTGTTGATCTGACCGGAGAATGCCGCCTGGGACGTATCGGCGAAGGACGCCGCAAGCATCCACCAGAAGGGGTATGCCATCAGGAAGGCGCCGGCGATCAGGACGATATATGTGAGAATATCCCCGACCAGCTTTGCACGCTTCTTGCTGGCGTTGTGCGTCTTGGAAGAGATGCCGAAGAACGCGAGGAATGCGCCCAAGGCATAGCGGATAGGAGAGTACTGTTTTTCTTCGGATACAGTCGTTGCCATATTTTCCATATCGATACCTCCTTACTCCGCATTCTTTTTGTCCAGCCAGAACTGGAACAGGGTGAGCACAAGGATGATGACTGCAAGCACCATACCGTAGGCAGCGCCGAGACCCTGATATTCGACCTGACCGTAGTTCGGGTTGAGCTGGATCGTGTCGATACCGAGCGCGACGATGCCGCGGATCCCCCAGAACCAGATGAGCGCGACATAGCCGGACGTCATCATATTGGGTTTGGTCTGATAGGTCTGAGAAATATCCGACGTACTCGAAGGCGTCGGGAAGAACAGTTCGGGCTCTGCATAGATCTGCATGCCGCCGATGACCGACGTGACGATGTTATAGAAGATAACGGGGTACAAGTCGGGCATGGTGACCTTCCAGAAGATCTGCCAGCCGTTCGCGCCGTCGATCTGCGCCGCTTCCTTGGTGGAGGCGTTGACGCCGGAGAGGCCCGCGATGTACAGAATGATCGTACCGCCGAGACCTTTCCAGACCATCATGATGACGATCATCGTCTTGTTGAGAAGTCCCTGTTGCCAAAACGGGTCAATGCCCTGTTTCGCACCGAGCAGCGGCTCACCGTCGCCCGTGTTGAACCAAGGGATATCCGATCCGCCGAGCAGCGAGTTGATGACGCCGCCGTCCTGGAAGAGCTTGTTGAACGTGAAGACGACTGCGACCGTACTTGCAACGCTGGGGAGGTAGTACAGCACGCGGAAGAAGTTCGCGCCCTTGATATCGCGGGACATGCAGACCGCGAAGAACATGGAGAGCACCATGCCGATCGGGATACCGATCATGTAGAACACTGTGTTGAACAGCGTCATGCCCATGGAGCTCATCGAGAACCCGAGGTCGTAAGAATCCTGGCAGCTCGCCATCGTATCGGTAAAGATGAACTTGTACCAACGCAGCGGGTCGGTACGGTATTCGGTAGGCATACCGTTTGCATCGAATGCCGGGAAGTCGGTGAACACATTGCCCGCATAGGATTCGCCCGTAATGACGTTTGCAGTGTATTCAAACTCTCCACCCGTGAGCATCTTTCCGAGGAATTCCCAGACGTTGCCGTGAATGCTTCCCGAATAGACGGTAAAGGACAGCAAAAGTGCCATGACGAGCGCTATGTAGATGAACAGCACCGTACCGACGATCAGGGGGACGCAGAACGCCCAGCCCCAGAGATTGTCTTGCAGCTTTTGCTGATTGATGTGCCGCTTGGGTTTTACCGCTACGGCTGCCTCTGCGGTTGCGTTCGCCTCAACGGCTTCTTCCGCAGCCACAGTATTGTTCTCAATCATTCAAAATTCCCTCCTTACTTATGTATTTGCAGCCCCTCCCGCCGAAGCGGGAGGGTCTGCACAAATACGGATCGTGCTTACTGACCGTTGTCAAGGCTGGTCTGCGAGGTGAGGACGGTCTGGACGCAGTACAGAGCGGGCGTTCTGATCGTCTTGGTCTCATCATTTGCCTCGGCGGGGTTATGCGCGATGAAGTTGATGACTTCGGACATATCGCCGAGCGCTGCCTGGTTGCGGTATGCAAGGAAGGCAGAAGGCGTCGTGGTTGCGTTCAGGGCCGTGATCCAGCTCTCACCGGGCGTGTACAGGGACTGCTGACGAGCAGAGTTCATGTACTGCATGCGGATGGAGAGATCGCGCTCCGTTCTGGTGTAGTTGATCATGCGGAGGACACGCATCGAGTATGCGATGTACGTCGTGGAGACCGCGCCGGGCGTGAAGTTGACGAGCTGCACGTCTGCATACTGCGTATCGTACTTGACATCCTCGCCGTTGATCTGCCTGCCGTTCAGGAACTCTGCAACCGTCTGGGTGCTTCTGTCCGCAGCGGCCTGAGCCATCTCGAGCGCAAGGGCATAGTAGTCATCCCAGACCTCGTTGCCCTCTGCATCGCCTTCGGGCGTGATCATGTCTGCGAACGCACCGTCCGTTGCGGTCGTGTTGTAGTTGAGGTATTCGGAGCACTGGGAAATCACGTTGGGGATCTGTGCGCCGCCGTAGGTCAGCGTGACCTGTGCGTCTTCATCGACCGTGAGAGCAAGGACGAGGGAGACCGCCGCAGCCGCCTTCCATTCGGGCTCGCCGGCATCTGCAACGTGTGCGTTGACCGCGTAACCGACGGAGTCCATACGGCCGCCCCACTTATCCTGACGGAGAAGCTGGTTCGCCTCGATCTCATCGGACGTGTAGATCTTGCAGCCTTCTGCCACATTCGCTCTCTGCGCATACTCATCGTTGACGGCATCGCCCGTCTGCTTGGTAGCGCCGTTGGAGTAAACTGCCTTTTCGTCGTTGTAGTATGCATCACGCGTCTCGACATAGAGGGAGAGCCTGTTGGAGACTGCCGTGGGCGCGATGGCGACGTCGAGCGTATCGTTGTAGACTTCCTGATACTCGGAGACGTCCCAGGTACCGACGCCGTAGAACATACTTGCGCCGACGATGAAGGTGTTCTGACCATTGAAGGACTTATCGGAGGAGCTGTTCACGACGTCGCCCGTCTGACCGACGTGTGCGTTCCACGTTGCGCAGTACTCCTGGAATGCAGCGTATGCTTCGACGAAGTTTTCGCTGTTCATACCGTACTGGTTGTGCGCCATACGGGTCGTACCGTCGAGGTTGGTCTTTTCCATCTCTTCGTACGCGTTGCCGATATAGCTCGTGATGTCGTTTTCGTTGGTCGCGCTCGTCCATGCCCAGCTGCCGCTGTCCTTGGATGCGATCGCCGTGCCGCCCTTCGACTCGTTGAGGGACTTGGTGTTGGTCTGATCGATGAAGGATGCGTCGTTGGAATACAGCCAGGGATTGACGTACGCGTTCGCACCGAAGGATGCCTGCTCGTACTGCTCGCCGCCGTAGCAGTTGTAGTAGTCGTTGAGCTCGGTGTCGTTGTTATCGTTGCTGCCTGCGCCCGTGAAGTAACCGCCGGGGCCGTTCAGCCAGGACGAGTAGGTGTCGTCGTGCTCTCTGACCATTGCTCTGCCCGTTGCGGGGTTCTTGACGCTCCACGCATAGGAGTTGAGCATGTAGGTGCAAGCCCAGTTGAGCGCGCTGTACTCCGTCCAGGTCAGAACGATGTGGCCGGTGCCCGCATCATACGCTGCATCCCCGTTGTATGCGTTCGCCGTATCCGAGCTGATCTCGAAGGTCTCGCCGGGGAAGCCGGGGATGACGATCGTGTAGCCATCGTCGTTCGTGTAGTAGAACGTGCTGGTCGCGATGGGATCGCCTGCAAGAAGCGCGTCGTTGTAGTTGGTGTACAGGTAATAGTTGAAGGGCTTATAGGTGATCGGCACACCGATCGCAACGAAGGGAGCTTCCTCGCCCTCGACGGCTTCGATGGTCTCGCCCGTGTAGGGGTTGGTGTACGTACCGGTCGTCGCATAGGTGATCGCGTCTGCCGTGTTGCTGCCGCCCGTGTGCGTGATGCCCGCCGCATAACCCGTGGACTGCGTTGCATCGAGCAGTCTCGTGGAGACGTTGCGCGCCGTGGACGCCTTGAGCGTGGTGTAGGCTGCCTTCATCTCGTCGGTGAAGTAGTTCCTGTTGTAGCCGAGCGTGAAGTTGGAGTAGTCCTTGGGAAGGCCGAAGACGTGCGCCTGCTCGTCCGTCGAGGTATCGACGAAGTGGCCGGATTCCTCATCGAACGCAATATCGGTGACGTTCTGCGTACCGGTGGTCGCATAGAACGCGAGCGACTTGGACCAGATGCTCTCGAGCTGTGCGATGAGCGTTTCGTCCGCTTCGATATAGGAAGTCAGGTCGAGCACGTTGCCGCGCTGTGCATAGGAGATGACGTTTTTGGGAGACAGATAGATGACGTCTGCATAGTCGCCGTTTCTGATCATGGTCTCGAGTTCGGTGAAGTAGGACGCACTGTCGGAGTTGGACTCGAAGTTGACGGTGATCTGATTGCCGCCCAGCTCCTCCGAATGCGTTGCCGAATATTCTTCCGCCCAGCTGTTACAGATAGCGCTGTTGGTCGCCTCATCCGCAGCGCCGCAGAAGATGTACACGTCGAGCGTGTATTCATCTGCCCCGGGACCGCAGGCTGTAAACGCCACCGCCGTACTTCCGACGAGGACCGCCGAAAGTGCGACAAGACCGGCATTTCTCAGTAGCTTCTTTTTCATGTCACACCTCTTATAATAGAATTATAAAATTTTCCCGCACAGATCCGACTCGGCTTTCTCTTGCCCGCCCGACGAATGGGGGGTGCCGGGAAAAAGGGTGCAAAAAAGCGCCCGTCGGCAGTTGGCCGAGAGGTCGCCTCGAAAAATGAGAATGAAACGGGAAACAGGCCCGCCTTTGCGCCTCCCCTCCTATTCGGGACGCGAAAAGAGCGTGCATACCCACCGGTCGCTCCTCATGATCGTGACTTCCCCCCGACGTCACATCTTGTACTGACCATAATATACCATGCCGAAAGCGCTTTGTCAATGGGATTTTTAAAATTTTTTTGTGAAAATCTCATCTTTTTTTCAAAAATTTTTGGGCATTTTCACCGATTTTATTTTGTTTTGCTCATGTTTCCGACAAAAAAGGCGGCGCCGGACGGCGCCGCCCATACCACATATTGTGGTCAGAGATTCGTTTTCCACATTTTGTAAGAAATTTGTGCGATTTTTGCTGTTTGCGCGGTCTTTGCGCAAGACTCACATCTTCGCCGTCTTTTCATAGTAGACGAACGTCGCGTCCTCGCCCGTTTTTTTCATGCCGGCAAGCTGCAGGCTTCTGCCCGAGCGCACGTTGTCGAGATAATGTTTTGCCTCCACGCGCTCCAGCTCCAGCTTGCAGAAGGCGTACTCCATGTACGCCGCGAGCGCCTCGGCGGCATACCCGCTGCCCTCGTACTCGGGCAGCAGCCGCACGCCGATCTCCGCCTCCGCCGTGTAGCCGAAGCGGTGCAGGACGGTCTCGCCGATGAGAATATCGCCGCGGTAGATCCCGAGCGGCATTTCCATCTTCTTGCGGAAGAGATCGCGCGCGAAGGAGAGGAACCACTCGTCCGTCGGGACGAATCCCTCAGGGACGTCCGTACGCCAATCATACCCCCACCGGCTGTTGCGCGCCGCGTCTCCCGCGAGCCGCGCATAGACGGCGGCGTCCTCATCCCGTACGGGTCTGAGCGTGAGCCGCTCCGTCCCGAATTCGGGCAGGGCGGACACAAGATCGATGGAGCGGCGGGGCGTGACGTTATGTTTGCCGACCACGTCGCAGGGCAAGTACTGCAATTTGGACTTTCTGAGCCCCATGTCGCCCGCGTCGTCCATGCGGTTGAGATAGGCGACGTCCCCCGCAAACGCGAGCGCAAACTGCTGCGCGATCATGGGATAGGCGCCATCGTAGCCGCGCAGCGCCTTTTCGACGTGCACGACGAGCATGTCGCCGCAGCGCTCGCCGACGGCGCAGGCGACGATCTTCCCGCCCGCGCGCAGAAGCCCGCACCGCAGGCCGAAAGAGGCGATCATGGGTACCAGTTCGTACACCTCGTTCATCTCTTCGTCCGCGATCCTGCTTCCCTTGGCGCGCTGGGACGCCTCATACTCCCCGAGAAAGGCAACCAGCTCCGCCTCCTGCGCGGGCGTGTACGCCTCGAACGCCCAGTCGGGGTACATCTTTTTGAATTTATTGACGTGGTTGCGCTGCCCTGCGTACCTGCCGCCCGCAAACGCGCGGAAGGACTCCGCTTCATAGAGGTAGTCCCTCCAGCGGCGGATGTTTGTGACGGCGACGTCGGCATAGCGCAGCGTCAGCCACGGCACAGCGTCTGCCCTGACGTTCGTGAAGTGCAGCCGTACTTCGTTGTCGCGGCAGTAACGCTCGATCTCGGCGACGGCGCGCCGCTCTGCCCCGATGTCCCCCGTGCGCGAGAGAGGATACCGGAACCAGACCTTGCCCGCGTAATGCTCCTGCAGGATGAGGCAGTCCTCCGCGACCGCAAATGCGGGCGCGAGGTGTTTGTGCCACATGAACTGATAGCCGAGGGAATAGTCGGACAGGTGTGTTCTCTGTTCCGAAAAGAAGGGGGCAAACCGCCCGATCTCCTCTTTTTTGATGTGCTCGAAATTCAGCATAATGTGTCCGCAATGCGGACGAGCGTATTCTCCTTATGTTCGAATATTTCCTGTCAAATGATGCAAAATGACCGCAAAAACGGGCGGTCACTCTGTGATTTTTTGGCGCTGATCTACGATTTCCGGGGTACGTTCCCTCCGTTTGCGTACCATGCGGGCGCGGCGGCCTCCGTCGGAAAGGACGCGAGATCCCCGGGCGATCCGCCCTGCTCCTGCCCGCTT
>CALVWM010000074.1 GCA_944367185.1 uncultured Clostridia bacterium
TGCCGCGCGGCGCGCTTATTTTTTTACTGTTTGATCATTCTTTTCCGCTGTGTCCGATGCGGAAACGCAGGGGCGTCGTCCCCGTCGCCCGTCTGAACTGGCGGATGAAGTGCTCTACATTGAGATAGCCGCAGCGCTCGGCAATGCGCTCGACGCTGTCCGGCGTGGAGAGCAAAAGCTCCTCTGCCGCCTGAATGCGCGCGGCGATCACGTCGGCAGTGAACGTCGCGGAAAAGAACTTTTTATAGGCGACGTGGAAGTAGCCGCCGCTCACGCCGAGCGATTTTGCCGCCTGCGCCGCGTTCCATGCGCGCGCGGGCGAACGGAATACTTCTTCCCGTAGGGCGAGAAAGGAATAAAAGAGCGGGCTTCTGACCTCCACCTCGGAGGCGATCATCTCGATGAGCGCCGAGCAGAGCGAGCTGACGACGCCCTCCCTTGTGCGGCGGGCGGAAAAAAATTCATCCGTCAGGATGCGGAAGAGCCCGTAAAAGCGCTCCGCCGAAAAAAGCGGAATTGGCCTGCCGAAGGGAAACGCTTCAAAGAGCAGGGGCGATTCGCTTGCAAGGTGCATCCAGCAGTCGGTGTACCCCTCGCCAGCCGCGCGATAGCTGTGCCGCTGTCCGGGGCGGAACAAAAACGCGGTATGCGCGGGGGTACTGATCCATTCGCCGTCCACTTCAAAGAGGGCGGGCGTCTCGGCGAGCAGCAGAAGATAGTGCGGGTACCCCTTCTCCCGCAGGACGCGAAAGTCCGCCCCGTGCGACGTCTCCCCGATGCGCAGTACGTTCATCATATCCTCCCGAATCATAACCGATATAACAATCGATCAATTTTTCAATATCATACACCATTGTATTTTGCTTGTCAAGGTGGTATGATAGTTTCGCTTTTTTGAGGTAAGAACATTGGTATTTTCTCTGCTGACGGTCGTCTTTTACACGGCGTCCTCCCTTGGCGACAAGTATATTTCGGCAAAGCTTGCCTGCAGCGCCCAGGAATTTTCCTTCCTTGTGGCGCTGTCCACCGCCTTTTTCCTGACGCTCGTTCTGCCCTTTACGGGCTGGAACTTTGCCTTCAGTTTGCAGAGCGGGCTGGCGCTCGTCGTGCTCGTCGCGCTGAAGATCGCGGAATTTTACACGAGCGCGGCGCTACTCAAGACGGTCTCCGCCTATGAACTCAAGGCATGGCTGAGCCTGAACGTCATCATCTCCTATCTCGTCGACTTAGCGCGCGGAACGGAGACCTTCTTTTGGGCATTCCTCCCCTGCGCCGCCGTGCTTGTTGCGGGCATCGGACTGGTCGCCTTCGGCGAAAAGCGGGAAAAGCTGCTGCGCTATATTCTACTGAGCATTATTTACATTGCCTCTAAATTTTTGTACGGGTTGCAGATGAACGTGCTCGAAGGGACTTCCCCCGTCTGCGTGCTGCCGCTCGTCATGCTCGGCGTCGCGCTCCTGCAACTCCCCTTTGTCAAATTTAAGACCTTCTTCCGCAAGAAGGGACTTGCCCTCGGAGCGCTCACCCGCATTCCCAATGCGGCGGGACTGTGGACGGAGGCGATCGCCGCACAGCAAAATCTGCTCCTGTATTCGCTCGTGCAGCCCATGCAGCTGGCGATTTTGTTTTTGACGGCGCTCATCCGCCGTGAAAAAATGGGAAAACTGCGGCTTGCGGGCAGCATCGTTACGCTTGTCGCCGTCACGGTGCTGACGGTACTCATCTATTTTCATCGAGGTGCACTATGATCCGTACGTTTCGGCAACACACCGTCCGCCCGCAGCAGGAACTGACGGGCAAGCTCTGGCATTTTACCCCGTTGCAGGGAGAGCAGGCGGGCGAGGTCTTCCCCGTGCCCACGCCGAGTTGCTGGGAGACATACCCGGGCTTCGGGCTGTACCGCGGCGAGGGTCGCTATGAAACGCGCTTTGCAGGGAGCGGCAATCTGCGCATCGAATGCAAGGGCGTGAGCCATACAGCGACCGTCTGGCTGGACGGGGAACAAATTGCCGCGCACTACAACGCCTACACGGCATTCCATGCGGTCGCAAAGGACGTTCCGGCGGGCGAGCACACGCTCGCGATCGTGGCGGACAATCGCTTTTCGGAACAGAGCGCGCTGCACGTTCCCAACGACTATATGTCCTACGGCGGCATCTCCCGCCCCGTCGTTTTAGAGCAGATCGGCGACGCGTTCATCGAGTACGTCCACGTCACGCCCGCAAAGAAAGACGGCATCTGGCACGTCCATGCCCGCGTATGCGTGCATGCGCTCAAGTCCGTGCCGACGCTTCTTCGCGTACGCATTGCGGAGAAAAAACTCGTCTTTGACGCGCAGTCCCTGCCAGAGGGCGAGAGCGTATTCGAAGGCGACTTATCTTTTGACAATGTCTCGGCATGGTCGCCTGAAACGCCCGCTCTTTACACCGTGACGGCGACGCTGGAGCGCGGCGGCGTACCCTTTGACGACCTTATCGACCGCTTCGGCTTCCGCGAAGTCGCCGTCTCGGGCAAGCACATCCTGCTCAACGGCGCGCCCCTCAGGATCAAGGGCGTCTGCCGTCACGAAGATCACCCGCAGTACGGCTGCGCGCTGCCCTTTGCCGCCATGGCATACGACCTTGCCCTCATCCGCGATCTGGGCGCCAATTCGGTGCGCACGGCGCACTATCCCAACGACGAGGTATTCCTCGATCTGTGCGACGAACTGGGCATGCTCGTATGGGAGGAGAACCACGCGCGCGGTCTGAGCTTAGAGCAGATGCAAAACCCCAATTTTGAGCGGCAGGCACTCGGAGTTACGCGCGAGATGGTCACGCAGCACTACAACCACCCGAGCATCTACATCTGGGGCATTCTCAACGAGTGCGCGAGCGACAGCGCATACGGGAAGTCCTGCTACGAAGAGCAGTTTGCGTGCATCCACTCGATCGATCGGAGCCGCCCCCCGCTCCTTTGCGAGCTGTAAGTTCAAGACGGACATCTGCTTCGGGCTGCCCGAGGTCGTCTCCTACAATATCTACCCCAAATGGTACCACGATACGCCCGCGGGGGAGTACCTCGCCGACCTGTACGACTGGGTACAGCGGGAGACGGAGGGCGCGGGCAAGCCCTTCCTGGTGACGGAGATCGGCGCGGGCGGGCTGTACGGCTACCGCAGCCCCTATGCGACCAAGTGGAGCGAAGAATTTCAGGAAAAGACGCTCAGAGAGCAGCTCGAAGCCGTCCTCTCCTTTGAGGATTGTTCGGGCGTGTACGTCTGGCAGTTCTGCGACATCCGCATCAGCGAGGAGTGGTGGGGCGGCAGACCGCGCACGATGAACAACAAGGGGATCGTGGACGAATACCGCCGTCCCCAACTGTGCTACGAAGTCGTCAAAGAAACGTTCCATAAATTTTAAGGCTTGATCTGCGGAAAGCAAACAATAAAAGTTGAATCCTGATCATCAACAGCGCGCCGCGCTGTCGCTTCGCTCCCGCGCACAAAACCCCGATCGCCATGTCCTTATCCAAAACGCGCCGCGCGGCAAATTGCCGCGCGGCGCGCTCTTCTCATTCAAAAAAGTAAGCCCCCTGCCGGAGCAGAGGGCTTGTCTTATTCAAATCTGATTACTTGAGCTCCGCGAAGTACTTGATCGTACGGACCATCTGGCTGGTATAGGAGTTCTCGTTGTCGTACCAGGAGACGACCTTGACGAGCGTCGTGCCGTCGCCGATGGGCATGCACTTGGTCTGCGTTGCATCGAACAGCGAGCCGTAGGTGATGCCGACGATATCGGAGGAAACGATCTCTTCTTCGGTATAACCGAAGGAAGCGGATGCCGCAGCCTTCATTGCAGCGTTGACATCCTCCGCCTTGATGTCGCCCTCGCAGACAGCGACGAGCTGGGTCAGGGAACCGGTGGGAACGGGAACGCGCTGTGCGCAGCCGTCAAGCACGCCGTTGAGTTCGGGAATGACGAGGCCGATCGCCTTTGCAGCGCCCGTCGAGTTGGGAACGACGTTGACCGCAGCAGCGCGCGCACGGCGCAGATCGCCCTTGCGGTGAGGCCCGTCGAGGACCATCTGGTCGCCCGTGTATGCGTGAATGGTCGTCATATAGCCCTTCTTGATCTTGCACAGCTTGTTGAGCGTGTCTGCCATGGGAGCAAGGCAGTTGGTCGTGCAGGATGCCGCGGAAATGATGGTGTCCGTGGGCTTCAAGGTCTTTTCGTTGACGCTGTAGACGATGGTAGGCAGGTCGTTGCCCGCGGGAGCGGAGATGATGACCTTCTTTGCGCCTGCATCGATGTGCGCCTGCGACTTCGCCTTGGAGGTATAGAAGCCCGTGCACTCGAGGACGACGTCCACGCCGATCTCGCCCCAAGGCAGATCCTTCGCGTCCTTTTCCTTATAGATCTTGATGGTCTTGCCATCAACGGTGATGGTGCCCTCTTCGTCGTTCGCGCTGACGGTGTCCGCCAAAGCGTATCTGCCCTGAGCGGAATCGTACTTGAGAAGGTGCGCGAGCATCTTGGGGCTGGTGAGGTCGTTGATCGCGACGATCTCATAGCCGGGTGCGTTGAACATCTGACGGAATGCAAGACGCCCGATACGGCCGAATCCGTTGATTGCAACTTTTACGTTTGCCATTGGTGTATTCCTCCGAATAATTATTGCGCCGTCATCCAGGCGCTATTTTTCGTCTATCATTGTACTACAAATTGACAGGGCTGTCAATAGCTGTTAAAAACTTTTTCTGTTCTTTTTTAATCGCACAGACAGAGATTCCCCTGCCGTACTCAGTTATATATACCCTCGTCTGCGCTTTCCCAAACACGGAAAACGCAAATTTTTTCTCCTCTGTACCGCGCTGCCGCAGCGCCCTGCCCCGGATGCAGGAGCCGCTTGCCGTCCCGGAAATTTCCGTCAGAAAAATTTCGCACAAAGTATTGCTTTTTCCTTGAAAAGGCTTTATAATTAAGAAAAAATCTTTGGAGGAAAAATTACCCATGCCTTTGGTCACTACGACTGAAATGTTCAAAAAGGCGTATGCGGGCGGCTATGCGGTCGGCGCATTCAACGTCAACAATATGGAAATGATCCAGGCGATCGTGGAAGCGGCGAACGAGTGCCGTTCCCCCGTCATCCTTCAGGTCTCCGCGGGCGCGAGAAAGTACGCGAACCCCGTATACCTGCGCCACCTTGTGGAGGCGGCGGTCGAGACGACGGACATCCCGATCGCGATGCACCTGGACCACGGCGCCGACTTTGAGATCTGCAAGGCTTCCATCGACGGCGGCTTCACCTCCGTCATGATCGACGCTTCCAGCAAACCTTGGGAGGAGAATATCGCCATCACCAAGAAGGTCGTCGAATATGCGCACGACCACGGCGTCGTCGTAGAGGCGGAACTCGGCAAACTTGCGGGCATCGAGGATGACGTGCACGTCGAGAACGACGACGCGATGTTCACCTCTCCCGACGAAGTCGAAGAATTCACCTCCCGCACGGGCATCGACTCGCTTGCGATCGCCATCGGCACCAGCCACGGCGCGTACAAATTCAAGCCCGGTCAGGATCCCAAGCTGCGCATCGACATTCTCGAGGAGATCGGCAGACGTCTGCCCGGCTTCCCCATCGTCCTGCACGGCGCATCCAGCGTGCCGCAGGATCAGGTCGCGATCGTCAACCAGTACGGCGGCTCCATGCCCAACGCGATCGGCATTCCCGAGAGCGAGCTCAAGAAGGCCGCTGCCCTTGCCGTCTGCAAGATCAACATTGACTCCGACCTCAGAGTTGCCTTTACGGCGGCGATCCGCAAGCACCTTGCGGAGAATCCTTCCCACTTCGACCCCCGCCAGTACCTCGGCGACGCGCGTGCGAACATGAAGGAGATGGTCAAGCACAAGATCATCAACGTCCTCGGCTCCGCAAACAAGGCGTAAAAATTCAAAAAATACTCGGGCGATCGGCCCGGGTATTTTTTTATGCGTTTACGGACTGAGGCGCTTTAATTTTCGCTCCGTCGCAAGAATGGGAACAAATAAGGAGATCGCCTGCACGAGGAGCAGGCACATTCCGCCGATGAGGCAGGCGGAGACCGGCAGAAAGACGGATACGATCAGCCAGACGATCGTTCCCGCAAGCTGCGCAATCACAAGAAATGTGACATGAAGCGCAAACGCCGCCTGCGCGTAGTCCCACATGGTCTGATTGCGCATGGCGCGCCTGGTACGATAGCCCGCGAAACGATTGATCTTACGCGGCGGATATGCCCCGAAGAAAACAGCGATCAGCGAAAAGAGACAGGGCAGGAGCAGCGGTCCGACGACGAGCATCGGCGATGCCTGCTCCGCCCGCTGCGCCGCGGCATAGCCGCACGCGGCGGCGACAAAGCAGCAGACCACGAGCAATACGGCGAGCGCGATGCGGCACCCGACATACCTGCGTTTTACGGAGGTCGAAAGCAGCTCGTCAAGGCTCACGCCGAACAGCTGAGCGATTCGCACCAGCGTATCGAGGGAGGGATACCTGATCCCCTGTTCGTAGTTGGAGACCGCCTGCCGCGTCACAAAGAGTTTTGCGGCAAGTTCCTCCTGCGTCATCTGCGCCTGTGTTCTTAAAAGTCTGAGCCTTTCGGAAAATTCCATTGCCTGCCTCCGCCTGTATTCTATCAAGTTTTGACGGAAATTACAATCCCCTTTTGTTTGAAAGCCACAATCCGGGTGCGACACGCCTGCTTGCGCCACAGATTTTGCCAACAACGATGCGCCGCCGCGGAGTTCTCCGCGGCGGCGCAATCATTTTATGCTTCTTTGTTCATATAGGCGAGGATCTGCGCCGAGTTGCCGAACACGAGGAGCTGATCGTTCTCCTGAAAGACATAGTTCGCTTCCAGCGTCGCCGTCACCTGACCGCCGTTTTTGACAGTGAGGATATTCATGCCGTAGCGCTTGCGCGGGTTGACTTCGACGAGCGTCTTTTTGATCCACTTGGCGGGGACGGCGATCTCGAAGATCGAATAGGCGGCGTCCAGATCGATATAGTTGAGCACCTTTTTGGAACTCAGGCGTACGGCGAGCTTCTCCGCAATATCCATCTCGGGATAGATGACCTCGTCCGCGCCGACGCGCAGCAGGAACTTGCGCTGGATCTGGGTGGTCGCACGCGAAATGACCTTCTTTGCACCGCAGTCCTTTAAGTTGGACGTGATCTCCAGCGACGCCTGGAAGTCCTCGCCGATGGTGACGACGCACACGTCAAAGGACGGGATGTCCATTGTCTCAAGGTTGTCCATGCTCATGCAGTTGGCGATGAGCGCGTTGGTGTAGCGGGGCGCGAGCGTATTGATGATGTCCTCGTTCTTGTCGACGATCATCACCTCGTCCCCCATGCCGAGCAGCTTTTCGCCCAGCGTCCTGCCGAATTTTCCCATTCCGATCAGCAATACGGAAACCATTTTAACCTCCAAAACTAAGTTCACGCGAATCTTTTCGCAAAGGCGAAAATCTTCGCCGTGATTTTTCAAGAAAACGCCGCCGCGACGAGACTGCGGCTCGTTTTCTCTCTTGACGCGATTTT
>CALVWM010000075.1 GCA_944367185.1 uncultured Clostridia bacterium
GCAGATCGTCTATACGCTTCCCGACGGGAGAAAAATGCGCATTACGGCGGCGCTTGCATGAGATGGCGGTACGCGTAAAGCGGCGGCGCGCCCGCACTTTGTGCCGGCGCGCCGTTGGGAAAAGCCGTCATCAAATCAAGTCGGCAGCTCCGCGCAAGGGACAGTTTTGCCGGGAGAAATACAATGCGCCGCGCCGACCTTAGGTCGGCGCGGCGCATTTCAGGGGGTTATTTTGTCTTTGGTGCGAGTTTCACGTCGATGCTGCCGCACAGCACCTCGGCATAGGAATAGGCTGTCTTTCCGAGGAAGTCCTTGTCATCCGGGCGCACGGTGAACAGGGCGGGGTACACCCCCGTCAGCGTCCCGCAAAAGCGCTGGACCTTGTTCCTGCCCAACCGCACGGTGACGTCCACCCGCTGCTCCTGAAAGCCTCGGATGCGCTGTTTGACGCGCGCAATGTCGTTGTTCGGCTTGATCATGCCCGCATTTTTGACAGGACCTGCGAAAAATATACCTCTGTTCGCGCAACTTCGACGGCGCGCTTCCTGCATAAGCGCCCGCAGCGGCGCATAGGATAGAGGGAATTCGCAAAAATGCAAGGACAGGAGGTCATGAATATGGCGATCAAAACGCAGACGGAGACCTTCCGCGGCTACGGAAAACTCTTTTCGCTCGCGGCGCAGACGGCTCTCGAGTGCCGCTTCCCCGAAGCGTCGGTGCTGACGGCGCACGTGCGCGTGCATCTTTCGGGGACGGAGGCGGGCAACGGCGAAGTCCGCTATTACGGAAGGGCGCACTTTTCCATCGTCTATGAGGATGCGGACCGCCATGTCTGCCGTGCGGAAAAGGGCGTGGAGTTCTCGGCGATCGCCAAAGACGCGCGTATCGTCCCCGCCTGCGCGGTGCGGGCGCAGCCCGCGGTGGAGAACGTCGCCGTGCGCAGGGAGGGCGCGAGCATTTTCGTGACCGCGCTCATCGGCACGGACATCTCCGTATTCGGCGAACAGACCTTTGACTATCTCGCGGGCGGGGAGCTGGTCTGCCGCCGCGATCCCGTCAACTTCTTCTGCGCCCACCTGGCGGACGGCGCGACGGAAGTAGAGGACGACTTTGACGTCGGCATGATCGGCGACATTTTGCAGCACGCCGAGACGGTACACCTTTCCGCCGTCACCTGCACGGCGGGCATGCTGCACGCCGAAGGCGAGGTGTTCGTGGGACTGCTCGCCCTGCGCGGCGAAGATCCGGTCTCGCTCGAGCGGCTCATCCCCTTTGCGATCGACATCCCGTCCGACGCGGCGCAGGCGGGCTGCAAGGCGCGCGTTGCCGTCTCCGTGCCCGAGATCGCGCTCAATGCCGATGCCGACGAGGAAAAGGGAACGCGCATCCACGCGACGCTCTCGCTCCGGGCGTCGGGCGTCATCTACGAGCAGGTCGCCGTCAGCGGCGTGACGGACGCCTTTTCCCGCACCAACCGCATCCTGCTCACCTATGCGGAGAACGAGAGCGAGGGCGCGGGGGAGACGTCGCAGCTCACCGAGCGCATCTCCGGGCGCGCGGCGCTTTCGTCGGCGATCAACTTTTCGGATACGCTGCAGGCGATCGTCTTGCAGCGCGCCGAGGCAAACATCATGCGCGGCAACAACGGCATCCACGTCGAGGGCGTCGCCATGGCGACCCTTCTTGTGCAGGGAGCGGACGGGCGGCGCGCGATCGAACTCAGCCTTCCCTTCTCCATCCCCGTACAGGCGTCGGACGCCCGCGTCGACGTGCTCGTATGCGGCATGAGCGCGCGGCAGAAGGAGGAGGGGTGCATCGACGCCGAGGCGACGTTGAAACTCACCCTCACCGAGCGCATCCACGCGGCGGCGCGGCTGGTCGCACAGGTGCAGGAGGGGGAGCCGGTCCCGGTCAACGACTGCGCGGTCAGCGTCTACGTTCCCCGTGCGGGCGACGGGCTCTGGGAGCTCTCCAAGCGGCTTGGCAAGTCGCCCGAGGAGGTCACGGAGAGCAACCCCGATCTGGAGTTTCCCATCCGCGAAGGCCAGCGCGTGGTCATCTACCGCAAGAAGACGCTCGGCTGAGCGTGCGGCCGTTTGCCCGGCGCGATACGGCGCGCTGCATCCCCGCGCCGCATGGGCGCGGCGGGAAGGCGAAGCGCCCGCCGCATCGGAGTATGACAACGACCCCGCATTGCGGGCATGAAAAGGGCGTACCCCGTCCGTCGGGGCGGCGCGCGGCGTTGCCGCGCGCCGCCCCCTTGCGCGCAAAATTTTTCGGGCGGGGCAAATGTGCCGTTCATCGTCTTGCCTTTCTCAAAAAAATGTGCTACAATAGCGTCGTATGGAAAATGTTGCCGTGCGGGCGTACGCCAAAGTCAACTTCACGCTGGACGTCCTCGGCAATGCGGACGGCTATCACCTCATCGATTCGCTCGTCTGTACGATCGACCTTTATGACCTCGTGCGGGCGCGCAGGCGCAGGGACGGCGAAGTGCGCGTCACCATGCGCGGCATGCCCTATCCGCTCCCGCCCGAAAAGAACAACGCCTGCCACGCCGCAAAGGCGTTTGTCGCGCGGTTCGCAACGACGGGCGCGGATATCCTCATCGACAAGCATATCCCCGTCGGCGGGGGCCTGGGCGGCTCCTCGGCAGACGCGGCCGGCGTTCTGCGGGCGCTCGCGGCGCTCTACGGCATTTCGGACGGGGCGGCGTTAAAGCAGGTCGCGGACGGACTCGGCAGCGATACGGGGTATCTGCTGACGGGCGGATGTGCGCGCATCACGGGCCGCGGGGAGCATGTCGCGCCCATATCGGGCATGGCGCCCGTGTCCCTGCTGCTCATCTGCCCCGGGCGCGGCGTGTCGGCGGCGGCGTGCTACGCCCGGTATGACGCGCTCGGCGAGGCGTACCCGCCCGTGACCGGACATGCCCTGCGCCTTCTTGGCAAGGAGGGGACCATGTCCGCGCTGCGCTGCTGTTCCAACGCGCTCACGGCGGGCGCAAAGGCGTGCAACGCGGCGGTCGGCAGGGCGCTGGAAGAGGCGCGCATGCTCTCGCCCGTGGCGGGCATGTCCGGCTCGGGCAGCGCTTGTTTTGCGGTATTTGAAGATAAGCAAGCGTGCCTTGCGGCACGCAAGGCATACCGGGGACGGTTCCGGACATACTGCGTCCGCACCCTTCCCGCCCAATTTCATCAGGCGACCCGCTGAAGCGGGCGCGAAGGAGATCACATGGAAGAACGCATCATGGACGAAGACGAGCTTCGCGGCATCAAAAAGCGCCGCGAGGGCGACGCGCCCGAGGACGGGCAGTCCCTCGCGTACGAACTGACCGGAGAGGACGGCGCCGCGGAGGACGGGTATGACGAGGACCTTGTCGGACTGACGCCCAGCCAGCTTCAGGAGGAGTTGGCACGCCGCGAAAAACAGCGCGCCGAGGCGCACGCGGAGAGCCTGCGCTATCGGACGGCGGGCGAAGCGGCGGTGCAGCGCGAGGACTATGACGAGGCGATCGGATGCTTTGAACAGGCGCTCTCCGTCGAGTACGACGAGGAGGTCGAAGCGCAGCTCTGGTGGGCGCGCACGCGCGGCATGACGTCGTCGGACATCCTGTTTGACAAGGAGGCGGCGCGGGAATTCTCCGAGGCGGGCGAGACGACCAAAAAGCTCGTCTTGGACGCGTTCGGCGAGGAGCTGCGCAACGCGCGCGAGGTGCTTCTGGAGGAAGCGGGACCGCTGCGCGAGCAGGTCAGGGCGGGGCAGGAGACGCGCCGCGCGCCCTTCATCGCCAACCGGAACTACTATCGCCTGCGCTTTTTCATCAGCGCGGTACTGACAGTGCTGTTTGCCGTCGGCATCGGCGTGAGCGCGTCCTTCCTGCTGCGCACGCAGAGCGACCTGCCCACCATTCTCATGATTGTGTTCGGTGCGCTGACGCTGATCTCGCTTGCGCTTTTCCTCTTCTTCTCGCGCAAGCTCGTCGTTGCGACGCGCCTGTGCAAGGCAAATGAGCGGCTCGCCTCCACCGAGGAAGGGGAGCGCCTCGAACAGCTCGAGGATGCGCTCGCCTGCCTGGATTACGTCCTCGGACCGGCGGACTGACCGGAAGACCCGAAGATCGGTCGTGAGCGCGTTTTGCGGCGCGGGCGCGGAATGTTCCGCACCCGCGCCGCTTTGTCTGCGCCCCGTCCCTGTGAGAATACCCCCTATCGGAAATTATTATAAAAAAAGCGCGGGATCGGGCAAAAAATTTTTCCCGCGCCCCTTTACAAGCGCGGCAAAATGGAGTATAATGCGAAACGGGAAAAGCATTGCGGGATAGTAACCCGCCGATAAGGAGGAATATTGTAACTATGGAACTCATTCATGAAAGCGTGGGCAAGAAACTCTACCGCGACGGCGACCGGCTCATCAAGTCCTTTGACGAGAGCTACTCCAAAGCGGGCATCCTCAACGAGGCGCTCAACCAGGCGCGCGTCGAGGAGACGGAACTGAATATTCCCAAGGTCCTGGGCGTCACCGTTGTGGAAGGCAGATGGTCGCTGATCTGGGAATACATCGACGGCGAGACGCTGGAGGCGCTCATGCACAAGCATCCCGAGAAAGAGGATGAGTACCTCAACTTCTTCGTCGACCTGCAGATCCGCATGAGTTCGGAGCGCGTACCCCTTCTGGGGCATCTGCGCGACAAGATGCACATGAAGATCTCGGCAAGCGCATATCCCGCAACGGTCCGCTATGACCTGCACATGCGCCTCGACGGTCTGCCCCGCCACAACAAGCTCTGCCACGGCGACTTCCAGCCCAGCAACGTGGTCATCACGCCCGACGGCACGCCGTATATCATCGACTGGTCGCATGCGACGCAGGGCAACGGCTCCGCCGATGCGGCGAGGACGTACCTCATCTTCAAACTGCAGGGCAAGGATGAACTTGCGGAGAAGTACCTGAAGCTGTTCTGCACCAAGACGGATACGGCGATCCAGTACGTTCAGCGCATCCTTCCCATCGTCGCGGCTTCGCAGTCCGTCAAGGGCAAGCCGGAGGAGAAGGAATTCCTCGACAAGTGGGTCAACGTCTGCGACTGGCAGTGACATGTGAAGAAAAGAGGGCGGGAGACCGCTCTCTTTTTCTGTCTGCGCGCAAATGTGCGCAGACCGGCGGCGCGCCGCGCCTGCGGGCATTGACTTTTGCCCGCCTCTTGAAGGTCTTACCATGCGGGAACAGGATACGCGCACCGCGCTCCTTTTAGGGGAGAGCGGCGTCAAAAAACTTCATACAAGCCGCGTCGCCGTGTTCGGTTTGGGCGGCGTGGGCAGCTTTTGTGCCGAAGCGCTCGCGCGGGCGGGCGTCGGACATCTCACGCTCGTCGATAAAGACGTCGTCGAGGAGAGCAACATCAACCGCCAGCTCGTCGCGCTCACGACCACGGTGGGAAAGTGCAAGACGGACGTCATGTGCGCGCGCATCGCGGAGATCGACCCCGAATGCGAAGTCACGGCGCACGCGCTCTTTTACCTGCCCGAGACGGCGCATCTCGTGCCGCTCGCGGGGTACGACTATGTCGCCGACTGCATTGACAACGTCACCGCCAAGCTGCACCTCATTACGGCGGCGCGGGAGGCAAATGTTTCCGTCATCTCGGCGATGGGGGCGGGCAATAAGCTCGATCCCGCCCGCTTCCGCGTCTCCGATCTGTCCGAGACGCGCACCGATCCCCTTGCGCGCGTCATGCGCAGAGAGCTCAAAAAGCGGGGCGTGGAGCATCTGCCCGTCGTCTGGTCAGACGAGCCGCCCATGCCCGTGCAGGCGGACATGGTGGGCTCCGTCTCCTTTGTCCCCTCCGTCATGGGGCTGATCATGGCGGGACATATCGTCAAGGAGCTTTGCAAATGATCTATCTCGACTATGCCTCTACAACGCCCCTGCGGCGTGAGGCGCTGGAGGCGATGCTTCCCTATCTCAGGGAGGACTTCGGCAACCCCGATTCGCTGCATATGCTCGGGCGGCGCGCGGCGCTCGCCCTGCAGGATGCGCGCGATACGATCGCAGCGCTCCTTGGCGTGAGATCCTCCGAAGTGTACTTCACGGCAGGCGGCACGGAGGCGGACAACTGGGCGATCCGCTGCACCAAGGCGGCGGAGCGCGGCATTGCCGTCTCCGCGATCGAGCACCACGCCGTGCTGGAGGCGGCGCAGCTCGCCTCACGCGAAGGGCGCACGGTGCGCTATCTTCCCGTCGGGCGGGAGGGCGCCGTCTCTCCCGGGGCGCTTGCCGATCTTCCCGGGGACGCGGGGCTCGTGGGCGTCATGGCGGTCAACAACGAGACGGGCGTCCTTCAGCCCGTGGCGCAGCTTGCCGCGGCGACGCACGCGCGCGGCGCGCTCTTCTTCTCCGACTGCGTGCAGGCGGCGTGCTCGTGCGATTTACGGCCGCTCGCCGCCGTCTGCGACCTCATGTCCCTCTCCGCGCACAAGGTGGGCGGCCCCAAGGGCGTGGGCGCTTTGGTCATCAAAAAGGGGGTACGTATGTCTCCTCTGATCGTCGGGGGCGAGCAGGAGCGGGGCCTTCGCGGGGGTACGGTCAACGTCGCGGGCGCGGTCGGGTTTGCAAAAGCGCTCTCCCTTGCCGTGCGCGAGCGGGAGGACTTCGTGCGCCATACGCAGGCGATGCGCGCCAAGTTTGAGGCGCGCATCGTGGAAAAACTGGGCGATGCGGTCACGGTGGACGGCGGCCGCCGCGCGCCCAACATCTCCCACCTGACCTTTGCGGGCGGCGGACCCGCGCTGCTCGGGCTCATGGACTTAAAGGGGCTTGCCTGCTCGGCGGGCGCCGCCTGCGCGGCGCACAGCACGCTGCCCTCGCACGTCATGACGGCGATGGGACAATCGGAGGACGAGGCGCGCGCGGGGTTTCGTTTTTCCTTCGGCTTACAGACGACGGAGACGGAGGCGCTCGCCGCGGCGGAGATCGTCGTCGGAAATTATCGGAACTATATCGGAGGAAATCGATGATCAGACACGTCGTATGTTTTAAGTTAAAAGAGGGCGCGAGTGCGGAAGAGGCAAAGGAAATGCTGCTCTCCATGCGCGGGAGAGAGGAGACGGCGCTCTCGGTGGAGGTCGGCATCGATGGGCTGCATTCCGCGCGTTCGTACGATCTCATCCTCATCGTCACGCTCGCGGACTTTGACGCCCTCGCGCGCTATCAGACGCAGGGGTATCACGCAAAGACGGTCAAGCCGTACATGCACACGGTGACGCAGACGGAGCGCTCCGTCTCCGTCGACTATCCCGTCGATTGAGTTTTGCGCGCCCGCAGGCGAATGCCTGCGGGCGCGCGTTTGCCGC
>CALVWM010000076.1 GCA_944367185.1 uncultured Clostridia bacterium
TCGTCAGAGTGGACACCAATTTCCGCTATCTTCAGATCGGGGAGGGGAAGATCGCTTTTGCCAATCTGTACGGTCTGCGGCGCGTACGCAGGTGATTGCCGTGTTCTGTACGGTGGGCACCATGTCCGCGGTATGTGCGCAGGAGGATACCATGTCCGCGGCGTGCGGCAATAGGGGCATGTCCGCGGTACGCGCTGAGGGGCACCATGTCCGCGAAGGACAAGATCACCACGGCTGCGGTACGCCGTCCGCATAGTGCCAGAAACTGCCGCCTGTCTCCGGCTGCGTTTCCCGATAGAACAAGATCTGCGTTGCGGTGAGCGATGCGTTGCTGCTTGCACTCTCCAGAGTGACCCAGTCGTCCTCCGTTCCGCAGAAATATACCGTTTCCAGCATGTCGCAGCTCCAGAATGCGTTGTCCGATATTCGCTGTAATGTCCCGCCGAGGACGATCGTACCAAGATTTGTGCAGCCGGAAAAGGCGCTTTCGCCGATCGTGACGACAGCGGGAAGTTGAATCGTGCCGAGCGCGGTGCAGTTCAAAAAGGCGTTCGCGCCGACATCGGCGAGCGCGTCGCCCAGAGCGGCGTCCCGCAGGGCGCTGCATTCCGCGAATGCGCCTTCCGCGAGGGTGGCAACGCAATTTGCTGTAACGCCCGTCAGATCGCGGCATTCATAAAAGGCGTAGTTCCCGATCAGGCTTACACTGTCCGGGAGCGTGATGTGCTCCAAGGTGAGCCGCCTGTAAAAGGCATAGGGTGCGATCGTCGTCACGCCGTCGGGGATGCGCGCCGTTTCTCCGCCCAGCAGCAGGGCGCCGTCGGCGGAGATGAGACAATTGTTTTCGCTGTACAGGAGCGGGTTGTCCTTTGAAACGGCGATTTCGGCGAGTACTTCGCAGTCACGGTAATCGGCAGGGCGGACAGACGATGGGTCGAATGATGCGCCGAACGTGATGGAGACAAGGCCGGAACAGCCCGCAAGTGCAGTTGCGGAGAGGGAGCGCACGTTGTCGCCGAGGACGAGGCGCGTGAGCGCCGTGCGGTTGGCAAACGCGCCGCTTTCGACCGCGATGACGGGGCGCCCTTCGTGAAGGTCGGGGATGATCACGGTATCGGGGACGTCGCCCGCAAAGCCGATGACGGCGTAGCCGCCGCCGTCTGCTGATGCGGTAAGGTCATAGAGCAGCCCCTTCGTCCCGTCATCCGCGGTAAATCCGCATATATTGCAGACGGACTCCTTTTCGTCTGTCCATACATGCGCGCCGGATGTGACGACGTTGCCGCATACGCTGCAGCTTGTCCAGTGCCTGTCGTCATCGTGTTCCCATGCGCCTGCCGAATGCGCCTTCGCGGGCAGGACTTGCGAACTGGTCGTGCCGCAGAGGGTGCATCGGTATGTTGCCATGCCCGCAGACGTGCAGGTCGGCGCAATATATTCCACCTGCTGCCAGCTGTGCGCGTCCGCCGTTTCTTCCGCGCCGCATACGCTGCAGCTGCGTCCCTGCTCCGTCTGGATCCAAGTGTGCGTTCCGGACGTTACGGTCGTACCGCATACGCTGCAGCTCGCCCAATGGACGAACGCATCATGTTCCCAGCCGCCCTGCATATGCGCTGACGCGGGCAGGATTTCCGTGCGCTCTTTTCCGCAGATCCCGCAGGTGCATTGCAACAGCCCGGTTGCGCTGCATGTCGGCTCGGAGACGATCTGTTCCGTCCAGACGTGCAAGGCGCGTCCGTATGTCGTGCCGCATCCGTTTGCGCAGAGCAGCCAATGTGCACCATCATCGGTGAGGTAGCCTGCGGAAAAGTCGTGTCCGAGCGACGCGATCTCTTCGGTCAGGGTCAAGCCGCAGCTGCGGCAGGTCCGCACGCGTACGCCTGTCTGCGTGCAGGTCGGCGCATAGGTGACGATGCCGCTGTCCCAGTCATGTACATGTCCGATGTCGCCGCCCGTGCCGTCCCGCTCCGCCCCGCATGTCAGACAGATGTTTCCGCCCTGAAAGAGATGCGTTCCGGCGTCCGCCTCTTCGCCGCAGCGTCCGCACAGTTTCCAATGCCGCGTTTCGTCGGCGAGCCATGCGCCGCCCGTGTCGTGCCCGAGGGCGGGTATGCGTTCGGAATCGCTCCCGCCGCAGAGCGTGCAGACAAAGAGGACGGATCCGTCCGCCGTGCAGGTCGCTTCCGTCCGCTCCGACACCTGCCATTCGTGCGTGTGCGACGGAACTTCCGAGGCGGAGGCGCCGCAGACGGCACAGATCCCGCCCTCAAACGTATGCGCCTGCGCATCGCCGACTGCCTTGCAGGTAAGACAGACCCGCCAGTGCGCGGCGCTGTCGCAGTTCCAGTCCCCGAACGCATGTCCCGTTGCGGGGAGAGGAACAGTCACGGACTGACCGCATGTGCGGCAGGTGCGCAGCCAGAGCCCTTCGGCGGCGCAGGTCGGTGCCTGTGCCGTAACGCCGTCGTCCCAGTCATGGACATGCGTCTGTTCCGCGGGCGCTGCGCATGCTGCCGCCCCGATCAGACAGAGTGATAGGACCAAGAGTGAGCAAAGATATTTTTTCACGGCAAGATCTCCCGGCGGCATCCGGCGCGTCCGGCAGCGGGTGGCGCAGGGATGCGGACTCGATATTTTGAGGATGTTCAAGTTCAGTATAGAGGTTCCGGGGTCGGAAATCAATTTTGTCCTGTGTCAAAATTACTTGCACGGCGCTATATTTTGACAAAATCCGGCAAGGTATTCCCATTTTTTGGTGGCGGTATGCTATAATAATGACAATATCATGGCGGAGCGGCAGGCGCGGGGTTCCGATCGGATGCGTGACCGGGCGCAAAAGGCGGAGCAGGCGCGGCACTGCCGTCGCAAAAAGGAGAATCATATGTTGGCATTGATCTTGGGATTGGTCATATTGCTCTCTTCCGTCGGGGTCGCTGCGGTAAGCGTACCGCAGGTCCCGGCGAGCGCGACCGATGAGATCGTCGTTGCCGCGACGGCGGAAGAAAAGGAAGATCAGGAGCGCCTCTTTACGCAGTATGCCGTGGGCGTGCGCGCCGATGCTTCCTATGTGTACGGCTATGTCAAGAACGTCTTTACGCTCTTTCCGTCGACGGTGCCCGTCACCGTGTCCCTGTATCGGTCGGAGACGTACACGGAGGACATCTCGCAGATGACGCATGTGGCATTGATGTTCACGCCCGATCTCAATATGGGCGAGGAGGCAGTTGCGCGTGTGCCGCAGGACGGGAATACCTATTACTGGCGTGCACAGCTGACCTACTGGGATGACTCCGGCATGCAGCAGACGCTGGAATCCGGCACGGTCGGGTATGACAGCAACGGAAACGTCGTGCTCTGAGCGCAGCAGGGGCAAGGCCTGCGGAAAGGCGCTTTGCCCATGCGGAGGGACAGGTAACAAAAGGCAGACGGCGGGAATTTTCCCGCCGTCTGCCTTTTGTCGCTAATTTACGGAGCGCACATCTGCCCTTTCGCGCCGGGCATGTTGCCCGGCAGCGCGGTCACAGGGTCGCGGCATACGCCTCCAGCAGGTCGAGCATCTCTTCTTCATGCTCGGCATAGTAGCCGTCATATGTCCTGAGCGGCGCTTCGTCCAGCGCTTCGGCGATGGAGGCGTCGTCATTGACGTCCACGCCCAGCCTGCAATAGGCGCGGTATGCCGCCGAGAGATTGCCTGCGTGCCCCTCGGGCAGGATCTCCTTGAGCTGCGCCATCAGCGCGAACATGTTGCTCTTTCGCAGCTCCATGTTGAGGAAGAACTGCAGATGCCCGCCGTCCTGCACTTCGCTGTCATAGGTGAGCAGCTCCTGATAGGGCGAGGGCAGTGCGCCCTCTGCCCAGCGTTGCCACATATAGTCCCATTGTCGCTGCGCGCGCTTTTCTGCATTGTTTTTCCCAAAGAGTTTGTCAAAGATTCCCATCATGCTCTCCTCAGCAAAAGACACCGCGCGCAGGCGGTGTCTTTTGAGCATACACGATTATACGATGTATTTCGGGTCGGGCGCCGCTGCATCCAGCTCCGCCTTCTTGTCCGCATAGCCGGGCTTGCCTAAAAGCGCGAACGTCGCCTTCTTGCCCGCTTCCACGCCGGGCTGGTTGAAGGTGTTGATGTTGAACATCGCGCCCGCATACGCCGTCTGCAATTCAAAGAGATAGAGAAGCTGGCCTAAGGTGAACTCGTTGATCTCGGGCAGGTGGATGGTGTAGTTGAGCCTGCCTGCCATGGTCAGCGCGTGCGCCGTCGCCTTGTTTTCCGCCTGGATGAGCTCTTCCATCGTGTGCCCGCCCAGGAAGGAGACGTCCGGGATGTCCTCGCAGCCGTGCGGGATGGGCGTCTTTTCCTTATAGCTGTCCACGGAGAGGAAGGTCACGACCTTGTCGTAGGGGCCTTCGGTGTACAGCTGGATCTGCGAGTGCTGATCGGTGACGCCCAGCGCCTTGACGGGGGTCTGACCGACGTTGCAGGGCGTGCCGTCCAGCGTGACGTTCTTGCCCAGCGACTCCGCCCACAGCTGCGCGTACCAGTCGGAGACGTAGCGCAGGTTGTCCGAGTAGGGCATGAGCACGCCGATGTTCTTGCCCTCGTTCATCGCGATGTATTGCAGCGTTGCGCACAGCAGAGCGGGATTCTTCTTGAGGTCCGCCGTCTTGCACATCTTGTCCATGTACGCAGCGCCCTTTAACAGCGTCTTGATATCGATGCCCAGAACTGCCGCGGGAAGAAGCCCAACGGGGCAGAGTTCGGAGAACCTTCCGCCGACGCCGTCGGGCAGGACATAGCTCTTGACGCCGCCCAGGGATGCGGAGATCTTGACGAGGTTGCCCTTGGCGGCGTCCGTCGTAAAGATGACGTTGTTTTTGATATCTACGCCCGCTTTGGTGAGCAGATCTGCGATGATCAGGTACTGCGTCATCGTTTCGCTCGTCGCGCCCGATTTGGAGATGACGTTAAAACACGTCTTGGTGACGTCGATGACGTCCAGAAGATCCTTCATGCGGACGGGGTCCACGTTGTCCTCGACGAAGAATTTAGGTCCGCGGCGTTTGGACTTGGGAAGGTCGTTGTAGTGAAGGTGGCAGAGCGCGTTGAACGCCATCGTGGGGCCGAGCGCCGAGCCGCCGATCCCGAGGACGACGAAGTTATCAAACTTCCTGCGCACTTCCTTTGCGGTCGCAAGGATGTCCGCGACGATCGCATCCTGGTTGTAGGGGAGCTCCGTCCAGCCCATGAACAGCTCGTCCTTGCCGCGGTTTTCCGCAACATATGCGTGCGCGGCCTTGGCGATCTTCTTGTGCGCATCCAGCTTCTTTTCGGAAATGCCCTTGTCACCAAGGTACTTGTCCGTCATGTTCGTGTAATCCACTCTGATGCGCAGCGATCTGCGCAGTTCTTCCGTCATTTTCATGTCGCTCAATTTCCTCCGATATCAAATCATTGCTCCTATTGTATCATACTTATTCCGCGATTTCAAGGGGTCGCCAAAGATTTTTTGCGTTTTTTGCGTAAAAATCGGGCAAAAAGTGCGCGGACGTCGACAAGGCGCAAAAGGGAAAGCAGCACGAGCTCGGTGGCGAGGATGACGAGCATCGTGACGGCGAGCGCGGGAAGGTAGCTTAGCACCAGGACGAGCCCGCTGCGCACGGCGTATCCCAGCGCGGCGGCGGGGAGCACGGCGCAGGCAAGGCGCGCGCAGAAGCTGCCCATGGCGAGCCTTCCCGTCTTTTTGCGCAGCAGCAGAAGGGACAAAAACGCTGTGATGCAGGCGTCTCCGATCATGCCGACGATGAGCGCGCCGCTGCCTAAAAAGCGGGGCAGGACGAGGACGGAGAGGAGCATCCCCGCCGAGCCTGCAAGGAAGATCGCGAGCGTCTTTTTCTCGCACCCGAGGGAGTTTAGGATGCTCGTCGTGATCATCGTAAGACTCATGGGCAGCAGCTGGAAGGCGCATTGCGAGATGAGCGCGCCGCTCGTCGCGTTGGAGTAGAGCATGATGCCCACGTCTCCGCCGCAGACGAGGTAGAAGGGCAGCAACGCGCCGGAGATGAGCAGCGTGGCGCGCAGGGCGCGTCCGACGAGCGCGGAGACCTGCTCTTTGTTGCCGCGGTAGAACTGTTCGGAGAGCTCGGGTACGAGCACCAGGGCGATCGAGCCGATAAAGGCGCAGGGCACCGCCATGACGGGCATGACCATGCCGTAGACTATGCCGTATTCGCGCATGGCTGCAGCGGAGGAGTATCCTGCCGCGCGCAGCATGAACGGAAACAGTACCGAGATGAGGGAGGAAAGAAGCGATGAGCTCGTGCGCATCGCCGTCACGGGCAGCGAGGAAAAGAGCAGGGGCTTTAATTCCCCGCGCGGGGAGCGGAGCTTGCCGCCGCGCACAAAGAAGTAGACGGCGGCGATCGCAAAGGAAAAGACATAGGAGACGAGCACGGCAACGGCGGTCAGCGTGATGCCGTTGGCGGCGGGGAGCAATAGCAACAGCGCGATGCCCACGCCGATGCGCAGCATCTCTTCGACCAGTTCGACGAAGGAGTAGGCAAAAAAGCGTTTGTTGCCCCAGAACACGCCGCGCAGGACGGAGTAGACGGACGTGCAGGAGAGTCCCACCAAAAGGATATAGAACACGTCCGCGCACCTCGGGTCGGCGAATACACCCGTGAAGGGATCGCGGAAGAGGAACAAAAGCACGGTCATCGGCACGCTGAAGCAAAGGGATAAGAGGATGGCTGCGGTGGAGGCGGACTGCTCTTTGAGGCGGTGTCCGCGCGCGCGGTGCTTGGAGAGGATGCGCGAGAGGGTGACGGGCAGTCCGCTCGAAGAGACCGTCAAAAAGACGGCGAACACGCTGTACGCCGCCTGATAGACGCCCAGCCCCTCGGCGCCCAGCGTGCGCGAGAGGATGATGCGATACAAAAATCCGAGGCAATGTTCCGCCGCGTTGAAAAAGGTGACCACGGCGGCGGTGCGGTATAAATTCATGTCCTATTTTACGGAAACCGTCACGCAATTATGCCTTTGCGCATAGGATAAGAGTGTGGAACTTCAGCTCATCCGCCCCAAAATCCACCGCGTCTGCCGCGGACAGACGCTCTCCTCCATCGCCCGCACCTTCGGCGTGACGCCGCGCGTTCTTGCCGCTGCAAACAATCTTATTTGCGAGGTCGAGGAAGGGCAGCTTCTCACCATCCCGCCTGCGGGGAAT
>CALVWM010000077.1 GCA_944367185.1 uncultured Clostridia bacterium
GGCGCCGTGCGCATGCCGGCAACCATCGCCGCACCCCTGTGCTATACTCCGGGTGCTCCCGTTTCCGCGGCGCTGCTGGACAAGGTCGAACGCGTGCTCGGCTATCCCGTCGTCGTCAAGGAATGCTACGGGTCTTTGGGAAAGGGCGTGTATCTCGCCGAAAACCGCGCGCAGCTTGCTTCGATCGCGGAGAAACTCAAACTGCGCCCGCACCTTTTCCAGAAGTTTGTCGCGGAGAGCGCGGGCAAAGACCTCAGAGTGCTCGTCGTGGGCGGGCGCGCGATCGCAGCCATGCGCCGCGTCTCGGAGACGGACTTCCGCTCCAACGCCGAATTGGGCGGCAGGGGAGAGCAATATCCGCTCGATACCGCCACCGCCGCCCTCTGCGAGAAGGTCGCAAACCTTCTCGGGCTGGATTTCTGCGGGGTAGACCTGCTGTTCGGCAAAGACGGCTTCGAGGTGTGCGAGGTCAACTCCAACGCCTTTTTCGGCACCTTCGAGCGCGTGACGGGCATCAACGTCGCGCGGCTGTACGCCCGCCATATCGTGGATATGATGCGCAAAAACGGGTGACGTACTCTCCAAATTTATACCAAAACAGGAGCGCCGCCGTGCCATTTGGCACGGCGGCGCTCCTGTTTTCATGATTATCCGACAATGAGATTGACGAGCCGTCCGGGGACGACGATGCACTTTTTCACCGTCTTGCCCGCGAGCTTTTCCTGCACTTCGGCAAGCGCAAGGACGTGCTGCTCGATTTCCTCCTGTGAAAGGGAGGTGGCGAGCATCGCCTTGCACACCATGCGGCTGTTGACCTGCACGGCGTACTCCTTCTCGTCGAGGACGAGCGCCTTCGGATCGGCAACGGGGTAACTCTCCTCGATGACGAAATCCTTGCCGCCGATCATCTCCCAAAGCTCCTCGCAGACGTGGGGAGCAAAGGGCGCGAGCAGCAGCACCAGATCGTGCACCGCCGTCTTTTCAAAGGCGATGTTCTTGTGCTCTAAGCCGTCGTACTTGTAGAGCGCGTTGACGAATTCCATGATGCGCGCGATCGCCGTGTTGAAGGAGAACGCTTCCAGATCGCGTGAGACACGGTCGATGGCGTAGTTTTTGGCGTAATCGAGCGCCTTTTCCTCCGCGCCGTACAACCCGGGCTCCCTGGGCGTCTTGCATGCGGCGGTCCTGGTGACGATCTTCTCGACGCGATCCAAGAACTTTGCGATCGCCTTGATGCCGTCGTCGTTCCACGGTCCGCCCTCCGTATAGGAGAAGCCGAACATGAGGTAGAGGCGGAAGGCATCCGAGCCGTACGTCGTCACATATTCGTCGGGCGAGACGATATTGCCGTGCGACTTGCTCATGCGGTTGCCGTCAGGGCCTAAAATGACGCCCTGGTGCACGAGCCGCCGGAAAGGTTCGTCGAAATCGAGATACCCCATGTCACGCAGCGCCTTGCTAAAGAAGCGCGCGTACAGCAGGTGCATGCAGGCGTGTTCCGCGCCGCCGACGTACACGTCCACGGGCAGCATTCTGTCCACCTCCTCGCGGGAGAAGGGCTCTTTTTCGTTGTGCGCATCCGCATAGCGCAGGTAGTACCAGCTCGAGCAGACGAAGGTGTCCAGCGTGTCCGGATCGCGCTCGGCGGGGCCGCCGCACTTGGGGCAGACCGTGTGCATGAATTTTTCATGCTTGGCGAGCGGGGATTTGCCGTCGGGGCGGAACTCCACGTCATAGGGGAGCCTGACGGGCAGATCCTTTTCGGGGACCGCGACGTCGCCGCAGACGGGGCAGTGGATGACGGGAATGGGCGCGCCCCAGTAGCGCTGGCGGGAGACCAGCCAGTCCCGCAGGCGGTAGTTTACCTTCTTGCCGCCCTTGCCCAGTTTGGAAATGTAGGCGGAGACTTCTGCGCGCGCCTCGTCGCCGTACAGTCCGTCAAATTGCAGCGAGCCGACCATGATGCCGTCCTCGGTGAAGGGAAGCTGCGTCTCGCCGCCCTTCTTTTCGATGACCTTGACGATCGGAAGGCCGTATTTCGTCGCAAAGGCGTAGTCGCGCTCGTCGTGCGCGGGCACCGCCATGACCGCGCCCGTGCCGTAGGTCGCAAGGACGTAGTCGGCAAGATAGATGGGGATCCTCTTGCCGTTGACGGGGTTGGTGCAGTACGCGCCCGTGAACACGCCCGTCTTTTCGCGGGTAGAGGAGAGGCGCTCGATCTCGTTGGACTTTGCTGCCTGTTCGATATATTCTTCGACGGCGGCGCGCTGTTCGGGCGTCGTAAGCTCGCGCGCGAGGGGGTGCTCGGGCGCCAGCACGACGTACGTCACGCCGAAGATGGTATCGCAGCGGGTGGTGAACACGCGGATCTTCTGTCCGCCGTCGCATGCGAACTCGATCTCGCAGCCTGTGGACTTGCCGATCCAGTTGCGCTGCATGTTCTTGGTCTTTTCCGGCCAGTCGAGCGCGTCGAGACCGGTCAGTAGCTCCTCTGCGTAGTCGGTGATCTTGAAGAACCACTGCGTCAGGTTCTTGCGCACGACCTGCGTACCGCAGCGCTCGCAGCAGCCGTCCACGACCTGCTCGTTTGCAAGCACGGTCTGGCAGGAAGGGCACCAATTGACGGGCGCCGCCTTGCGGTAGGCAAGTCCCTTCTTATACAGTTGCAGGAACATCCACTGCGTCCACTTATAGTAGCTCTCTTCGCACGTCTTGACTTCGGCGGACCAGTCAAACATCGCGCCCATCGCGCGCAGTTGACCCTCCATCGTCGCAATGTTCTTCTCGGTGGAGTCCTTGGGGTGGATGCCCGTCTTGATCGCGTAGTTCTCTGCGGGCAGGCCGAAGGCGTCAAAGCCCATGGGCTGGAATACATTGTAGCCCTGCATGCGCTTGAAGCGGGCATAGGTGTCCGTGGGACCGTAGTTGTACCAATGTCCGATATGCAGTTTTGCGCCGGAAGGGTAGGAGAACATCTCCAGCACATACAGCTTCCTGCGCTCCGATTTTTTGTCGAACTGGTTGACCTTGGCCTTTTCCCAGCGGGTCTGCCACTTTCGCTCGATCGCTTGATAATCCATGCAATGCCTCTCAAAATGCGTTTTGTTCCCGTTATTTTACTATATGGACGGGGAAATGTCAAGCCTACTGCCCGTTATTTTGCATTTTCGTGCATTTTGTCCCGCGTTCAGGGGAAGCGGAGCGCGGTCGGCGCAGGTGGAATGAAACGGCGCAAACTTCATACAATAGATTCGTGGAGACCATCGAGCTTTCGGAACGCGCGGAACACGGCGCCTATCTTTCCTATCTGTACAATACGCTCTTGACGGACGCCGCGGCGCTGGGCGGACGGGGCGACATCGAATTTTACGGCGGGCGCGCCGCCGTGCGGATCGAGATTCCGGATGCCGCTGCCTTTGCGGGCAGGATGCGTTCCGCCGTCGCCGAGGTGCTGTGCGTCGGCTATAAATATATCTTTTTGAAGGAGCGGTTGCGCGTCTGCCTGCCCGCGCGCGAACGCCGTCTGCTCGCCGCGGCGCTCATCGCGGCGGACTACGAAGGGGATAGGGCATATGTGGTCGGAAAGATCCCTTCGGGCCGCCTTTGCGCCGTGGACGGCGTCTATGCCTTCCGCCTCGGCGCGCTTCGGGAGAAGTGGGAAAGGATCGTTGCCTACATCCCCGCCGGTTTTTCCGTTCCCGATCTCCGGCGGTTCTGCGAGTTTCTGGCAGGAGAGAGCCGCAACAAGATCTACCTCAAGGACAATGCGGTGTACGGCGAGGACTTCGTGCCCCTGCGCCGCAGCCGCCTGACGGGTGCGGAGGACGTGGAGACGGAGATCATTCTCTCGGACGCGGGGCTGATCTATTGTCTCGGAGAAGTGGAAGATTCTCTCGGGGATTTTCTGCAAAAATATTACGCTGAGCGCGCAATATTTTCTTGACAAAACGCGTCCTGCTCATTATAATATGGGGCAGGAAAGACAAGTAGTCCCGTGCGCGGTTTTCAGAGAGTGGATCCTTGGCTGGAAGGTCTGCAGCGGCAATCGGAGCATGAAACCGCTTTTCCTTGCAAAACAACGAAAAAAGAGCGGCCGAAGTCCGGCAATTAAGGTGGAACCGCGCGAAATTTCGCGTCCTTAAAATCTTCCCGACGGGAGTTTTAAGGGCGCGTTTTTTTGCGTATCGGCCGGAGGCGCCGCAACAGGAGGAAATTTATGCAGATCGTTTTGAAGAACGGAGACCAAATGCAGCTCGCAGAGGGCGCGACCGCACAGGACGCGGCACAGGCGATCTCCGAAGGGCTTGCCCGCGCCGCAGTCGCGGCGAAGGTCAACGGCGAACTCGTCGACCTTTCGTACGTCTTAAAAGAAGGGGACGCCGTCGAGATCGTCACGCTCAAGGATAAGGAGGGACTGGAGGTCTACCGCCACACCTGCGCGCACGTCCTTGCGCAGGCGTTAAAGACGATATTCCCCACCTGCAAGCTCGCCATCGGACCCGTCATCGAAAACGGGTACTATTATGACGTCGATTTCAAGACGCCCATCACGATGGAGGACTTCGAGAAGATCGAGGCGGAGATGCGCAAGATCATCAAGAGCAACCTGCCCATCCACCGCTTCACGCTTCCCCGCGAAGAGGCGATCGCGCTCATGAGCCAGTATCACGAGCCGTACAAGGTCGAACTCATTCAGGATCTTCCCGAAGGCGAGGAGATCGGCTTCTATCAGCAGGGCGCGTTCACCGATCTCTGCCGCGGGCCGCACCTGCCTTCCACGGGCAAGATCAAGGCGTTCAAGCTCGTCTCCATTGCGGGCGCTTATTGGCGCGGCGATGAAAAGAAGAAGATGCTCACCCGTATCTACGGCACGGCGTTTGCAAAAAAGGACGAAATGGATGAGTACTTTGCCATGCTTGAAGAGGCAAAGAAGCGCGATCATGTCAAGCTGGGCAAGGACTTAAAGCTGTTCGCGCTGCTGCCCGAAGGCAAGGGCTTCCCGTTCTTCCTGCCCAACGGCATGATCCTCAAGAACACGCTCATCGACTACTGGCGTCAGATCCACCGCCGCGAGGGTTACGTCGAAGTGCAGACGCCCATCATTTTGAACCGCTCGCTCTGGGAGACCTCGGGGCACTGGGATCACTACAAGGAGAACATGTACACGACCAAGATCGACGGCGAGGACTGCGCGATCAAGCCCATGAACTGCCCGGGCGGTCTGCTCGTGTACAAGACCCAGCCGCACAGCTATAAGGATCTTCCCATCCGCATGGGCGAGCTGGGCATCGTCCACCGCCATGAAAAGAGCGGTCAGCTGCACGGGCTGATGCGCGTACGGTGCTTCACGCAGGACGATGCGCACATCTTCATGCTGCCCGAGCAGATCACGGACGAGATCAAGGGCGTCGTGCGCATCATCGACGAAGTGTATAAGCTCTTCGGCTTCAAGTATCACGTCGAACTTTCCACCCGTCCCGAAAATTCCATCGGCAGCGACGAGGACTGGGAGGCGGCGACGAACGCCCTGCGCGCCGCGCTGGACAGCATCGGGCTGGAGTACGTCGTCAACGAGGGCGACGGCGCCTTCTACGGCCCCAAGATCGACTTCCACCTTGAGGACTCCATCAAGCGCACCTGGCAGTGCGGCACCATTCAGCTGGACTTCCAGCTCCCGCAGCGCTTTGAGATCGAATATGTGGGCGAGGACGGGCAGAAACACCGCCCGATCATGATCCACCGCGTCGTGTTCGGCTCCATCGAGCGTTTCATCGGCATCCTCATCGAGCACTTTGCGGGCAAGTTCCCCGTCTGGCTCGCGCCCGAGCAGGTCAAGGTTCTGCCCGTCACCGACCGCGCCGCCGACTATGCGCAGCAGCTCGTCAAAGAGATGAACGAAATGGGACTGCGCGCTTCCGCTGACCTCAGAAAGGAAAAGATAGGAAGAAAGATCCTGGATGCCGAGGTGGAAAAAGTGCCCTATAAGCTCATCGTCGGCGACAAGGAAGTGGAGGACGGCACGGTCTCCGTGCGCCGCCGCGGCGAAGGGGACATCGGCGCGATGGCAAAGGCGGACTTCTTCGCGCTTGTCAAAAAAGAGAACGACGAAAAGACGATTTTCTGAAAAAAATACCGTCAAAAATCGTTGACAAAGGGGAAGCGTTCTGCTAAAATAGAAAAGTCAAGCAGAGGTGAACCCTTCTCCCCGTGTCTGCCAAGCGGAACGGGTCAATGAATTGTCAGACGCAAGAAATTGCGTTGTATTACGGTGATTCAAAGGGTCGCACTCTGTGCGGCCCTAAATTTTTTCCGAGGTGGGAACCATTAAGACGCAGAATCAGATGAACGGAGAGATCCGCGACCGCGAGATCAGAGTGATCTCGGAGACGGGAGAGATGCTCGGCGTGATGTCGCCGCGCGAGGCGATGCGCCTTGCGGAGGAAGCGGGGCTGGATCTTGTCAAGATCTCGCCCAATGCCGTGCCGCCCGTGTGCAAGATCATGGATTGGGGCAAGTTCAAATTCGAGCAGGCGAAGAAGGAGAAGGAGAACAGGCGCAACCAGAAGGTCGTCGAACTCAAGGAAGTGCAGCTCTCCGTCACGATCGACGTCGGCGACGTCAAAGTCAAGGCGCGCAAGGCGACCGAGTTCCTTGAAGAGGGGAATAAGGTCAAAGTGACCATCCGTCTGCGCGGCAGACAGATGGCGCACGCGCACCTGGGGCGTGATGTCATGATGAATTTCTACGAAATGCTCAAGGACATTGCCGTCATCGAGAAGCCCGTCAATCAGGAAGGGCGCAATCTCATCATGATCTTAGGGCCTGCCAAAAAGTAAAAGTTCCGCCCTCGGGCGTGACGATAAGGTTTGAGAAAATAATCGGAGGATACAAATATGCCTAAGCAGAAATCGCACAGCGGTTCCAAGAAGCGCTTCTGGCTCACCGGCACGGGGAAGGTCAACCGTCCCCACGGCGG
>CALVWM010000078.1 GCA_944367185.1 uncultured Clostridia bacterium
TCATAGGCAAAGGACAAATCGTTGACAGTCAGATTTTCGTAATCGAAAGTCTTGCCGTTTTCAACGGGCGTGACGGCTGGCTTTTCTTCCAAGAGATTGAGAACCCTGTCGCCGCTCGCAAAGGTCTGCGTGAGGTTGCCGGGCAGAGCGGATACCGCGAGCACGGGGCCGAAGCTGCCGAAAATCGTCACTACGCCGATGAGCATTTTGCCGAGGTCAAGCATCTCAAAATGTACGAGCAATATGCCAATAATGAGCGAGATCGCAATGAACAGCGTTACGCAAAGTTCGGTAGCCGCACCTGCCTTTGTGATGCCGTGCTTCATCTTCTTCGTCTCTTTCAAAAGGATGTCCGAACGGCGGTTGACTTCCCCCTCCCTGTCCTTTTCGGCGTTGTTCAAGACAATGTCCTTGATGCCCTTGATACTGTCGAGGAAGTAGGAATTAAAGCCAGCAAATTCGCGGCGGTAGTTGACGCCCGATTCTTTGAGCGCCCTTGACGAGATGAGCGGCACAATGATACCGATAACGATAAATCCTGCGAGCGCCACAAGCGCGAGATACCACGAAGACACAAACCCCACGAACAGGAACACCGCCAGCGATACCAAAACGGCAATGCATATGGGGCTGATGGTGTGCGCATAGAACACCTCTAATGTTTCGATGTCCGAAGTAATCATGGCGATGATACTGCCCTTCTGCTTGCTTTCGAGCTTGGCGGGGCAGAGCACTCTCAATGCACCGAAAATTTTATCGCGCAGTACCGCCAACAATTTGAAGGCAATGTAGTGGTTGGAGTATTGTTCGAGATACCGAAGTCCGCCGCGAATGACGCCGCAGCCTACGGCAATGCCGATGATAGCGCCCCACGCGAGCGGAATTTCCGCGCATAGACCGAGAACGCCCAACGCCTTTGCAACGCCCGTTGCACCCGCGACCGTAACGCCCATCGCCGCGATAAACCCGACCGAGCCGTTAATTACGGCGAGAATCATTATGTAAGATAAAGAACCGAGCAGTACAATAAGGCTTGCCATGATTTTTGCGCCACTTCTGCGAAGTTTCTCTTTCATACGCTCACCTCCGCGGCAATGCCCGTAATTTCTTTGTAGCCCTCTTCGAGCTGTTTCTGCGCATTGAACAGTTTTGCATAGCCGCCCTGCGCGCTCATCAATTGCGCATGGCTGCCGCTCTCTTTGACCTCCCCTTCTTCCATATAGTAGATATTGTCCGCGGGAACGACGTTGACAAGGCGGTGCGAGATGACGATGACGTTTTTTTCTCGGCTCATAGCCTTTATATTATCCATGATGATCGCCTCGCTCTCGATGTCGATATTGCTCGTCGCCTCGTCAAAGACGTAGATGTCCTTGTTCGCCACGAGGTTGACCGCGAGCGCGAGTCGCTGTTTCTGCCCGCCGGACACGTTGTTGGCATCCTCGGTGATGACTTTATCCAACCCACCGTTCTCTTTGATAAAATCGGCGAGGTTAACTTTTTCAAGAGCGCTCCAGATTTCCTCATCGGTCACGTTCTTTTTTGCAAGTTCAAAGTTCGCGCGCACGGTATCGTTAAAAATATAGGTATTGTACGAAACGGACGCGAGGCGGGAATAGTAGGACTCGCGCGTAACGTTCTCCAAAACTTCACCCCCGACGGTTACGTTGCCTGCTTTCGGGCGGTACGCGCCGACGAGCATATTGACGACAGTGCTCTTTCCGCAGCCGCTTCTTCCCACGATTGCCGTCATGCCCTGTTCGGAGAAGGTCATATCCACATTTTTAAGCACGTCGCGCTTGCCGTCGTAGGAGAAAGTCACGCCGTTTAATTTGAGTTCTGTACCGCTTACTTCGTTCTCTCCCCACACGGGATCGGGAACATTGAGAAGGGAGATGATCTTTCTGCCCGCGCTCGCGCCGTTCATCGCGACGTGGAAGGCGGAACCGAGCGAACGCAGCGGCAGGAAAAACTCCACCGCCACGAGAATGAGAAAGAGCGCCGCCGCGGGAGCCAGCCAGCCGTTCATAAGTCCGACAATCGAAAGCGCGATGCCCGCGCCCGCGCCGCCGTATGCCACCAAGTCCATGATGGTGGTACTTGCAAGCTGCATGACGAGCACCTTCATCGTGATCTTGCGGAACTCCTCCGCGCTCGCGTTCATCTTGACGTGGCGGGCGGCGTCCGCCTTGAAAATCTTTAATTCTTTCAGCCCCTGCACGCTGTCTAAAAAAGCGTCGCCCATCGAGGTGTATTTGCCCCAATACTTTGCAAATATCTTTTTTGCGTACTTTGAAACCGCCACGATGGATACGGGAATGAGCGGCACGCACGCCAAAAGCACAAGCGACGTGCGCCAATCAATGCCCACGCAGATACAGAATAAAAGTATCGGCGCGATCATCGAAAAGAAGAATTGCGGCAAATAGGTCGAATAGTACAAATCGAGCTGTTCGATGCCCTCCATTGAAACCTGCGTCAGTCCTGCCATGCTCATGCCGTCCGTCGAGCGCACGCCGAGTTTTAAGATTTTGTCATAAGTGCGTTCGCGCAAGTCCTTTTTTACCTTCCTGCCAAGCATATCTTTGAGGCTCCCCGTGCAGCGGGAAGCGACATAACGCACGACAATGGCGACGACCGCCGTTATCGCGGGGTAAATGTATGCGAGCGGCTCGTAACCTTCGATAAGGAAATACACCGCCCAGCATACGCTTGCCGTGATGCCGATGTTGGCAAGCATACCGAGCACCATCAAAAGAACGGTATAGACGACGTACTTTTTGTTTCCGCCGATAAGTTTTAAAAGCTGCCTATCAAACATTTTCTTTCGCCTTTGCCTCTTTTCGTAATTTGCGTTTGTAGCTTACCATCTGAAAAACGTGCTTGAATGCGAACACGGGATGCGTGAATATCATTCTCGGCCCCGACCACTTCATCACGTCCTTTATCTTCTCCCGCATATCCGGCTTGTAGCAATGGACACGACAGAAGGAGCAGAACTTTTTATTGACCTTGAACGGGCACTTTTCGAGGCGGAAGAGCGCGTACTCCGTGAGCGCTCTGCACTCCTCGCACAGTTCCTCCCCTTTTGTACCATGTTTGCCGTGGCAATACTTTTTGATCATCACGGGGATGAGCTTTTTTTCCTTCTCCCACGCTTTGAGTTCTTTCGGTGTTTTCTGCGTTTTTGTTCCGTTCACGATCTGCCTCTGTTTCGCCGCACACAAGTTCGCATACACTAACTCACGGGCAAAAAATTAGGTACGCATTAGCGAACTCATAAGCAATAAAATAAGTTCCCTCTTGCGAACCAATATATAATATAATCATTTCTGCCTTGCAAGTCAAATATATTTACTGCGGTTAATTAAATTTTTTCCGAAAAATTTGCCTGCACAAAAAAAGGAACGCGCGCGGCGTTCCCTTTTTCCTTACTCTTTGATATAACTTCTAAACACTTCCATCATCTCGTCGGAGACGACGTGTTCCATGCGGCAGGCGTTTTCTTCGGCAAGTTCGGGGTTTGCGCCGAGCTTCATAAGCACCTTTGTGAGCGTCTGATGCCGCTCGTAAATGCCCTCTGCCTTTTTTCTGCCCGCGTCGGTGAAACTGAGATTTCCCGTTTCGCGGTCGATATGAATATACCCTTTCTTTTCAAGGAGATTGACGCCGCGCGAAACGCTCGATTTGGCAAGACCGAGTTCATCGCGCACATCTACGGCACGCACGTTCGGCTGCCCTTTATGCAGCAAAAGAATGGTCTCCAAATACATTTCTTCCGACTCTCTCGTCCTCTTGATAGCCATGCGCGCACCTCCTCATATCATTTACGATATTTATTATACTATTTTCTACGGCAAAAGTAAAGGGAAAACGCATGGCGTAACATACGCTAACAGAAATAATCGGTAAACCCTCACTTTGCCGCTTTTTCACCGAGCGCGCGGCAGGCGGCAAGGGCTTCGTCGTCCGGCGTGTTATTGCAGATGAGCCCGTCCTCGATCATCACGCCGCCCGCGGCTTCCACTCTCTGCTGCCAGGTGCGCATCCATTCGCCGTCGCCCCAATCGTAAGAGCCGAACAGCCCCACCTTTTTGCCCGAAAGCGAACCTTCTACGGATGAGAAGAAGGGCTCGAACTCGCTCTCTTCCAGCTCCTCCGCACCCATTGCGGGGCAGCCAAACAAAATTACGTCGCTGCCGACAACATCGGCATTTGCCGCGGAAACGGGCAGAAGCTCGACCTCCGCACCCGCGTTCTTTGCGCCCTCCAAAGCAGCGTTTGCCATTGCTTCCGTATTGCCCGTACCCGACCAATACACGATAGAAACTTTCATAAGATACCTCCTAAAAAATTTACTTTATTATATTATTTGGAAAACAGTCGCGCCCGAGACGAGGAGCCTGCGTAAGCGACGACGGGAGCTTACATAGACGTAAGTGACCGAGGAGCGCGTAAGGGCGACATGGTATCGGGCGATGAATGTTTTTCAAACCACATTAAAAATCTGTGTGAGCGACCGCCCCCTGTCCATATGCCGGCAGATGCAGGCGCTGCAGCGGCGGAACCGCTCGAACGTGCGCGCCGCTTCGCCTACATTTTCGTACACCTTCCACGCGCCGCAAAGGATACAACCGTCGGGATCGCGCAGGAAGCCGCACACATCGCACAGCGGATAGCCGAGGAACACGCCGATCTCGTGTGGAAATTCGCCGTTCATGCGGCGCTTCAACTGTTCCAGCGCTTCCTCCGCCGAACCGTATTCATACCCGAACCGCGCAAGGAACGCCCTGACGTCCGGCGAAAAAAGATACTTTGTGAGCCGCGCCCTGTGACAGATATACACGAGCAGCCGCTCCTCATCCTCGCGCAGGAGTATGAACGCAAACCCTTTCCCCGCAAAGCGGCGTGAAAGCGTTTGAATGACGTCCTCCTCCCCTTTCCGTAAACTGACAAGGCTGGCTATTTTCAGCCCCGCGAACGTAACGCCGCAATGACGGCCGATGGCATATTCCGTTGCGCTCATTTTGCTCCTTTGAGTTCGCTATTGCGAACTATATGCGTTTTAATAAGTTCGCATAAGCGAACTTATTAGCATTATACACGGAAGGGAGACATTTGTCAACCCTTCCGCGCAAGTTTTTTCAGATACGCCACTCGCCCGACCACATACAATATTTAATCCTTATTTCCGACTATCTGTTTTGCATTGCACTGCCAAGTTTCCAGCCCACAGACCTTTCGCGCATGGCGATAAATTCGGCATACTTGCCCTGCTTTTTGAGAAGTTCTTTATGAGTGCCCTCTTCGACGATTTTTCCGCCGTCCAGCACGATGATCTTATCGGCATGGCGCACGGTCTTTAATCTGTGCGCGATCATGATGACCGTTTTGGATTTCGTCAGCTCCTGAATGGCGTTTTGCAGCATCCATTCGTTTTCGGGATCGACGTTCGCCGTTGCCTCGTCCAAAATAATGACGGGGCTGTCTTTTATGATTGCGCGGGCTATGGAAATGCGCTGTTTCTCGCCGCCCGAAATGCTCGCGCCGCCCTCGCCGATGACCGTATCGTATCCATTGGGGAGCGCGGAGATAAAGTCGTGACAGCACGCCTTCTTCGCTGCCTCTATCACTTCCTCCATGCTCGCATCCGGCTTGCCGAAACGGATATTGTTTGCGATCGTATCGTTGAACAGGTACACGTTCTGGAACACCATGCTATAATTTTTGAGCAAACTGTCCAGTTTATATTCGCGCACATCGTGTCCGCCGAGGGAGATACTCCCCTTATCCACATCCCAAAACCGCAAGATGAGGTTACAGAGCGTCGTTTTGCCGCTGCCTGAACCGCCGACAATGGCGAGCGAGGAGCGCGCGGGTATATCTACCGTAACGCCGTCGATGATCTTGCGCTTATCGTAGGAAAAATCTACATTGCGCACGGCAATATCCGTCTTTGCGGGCGTTATCTCCTTGCCGTTTATGTCCATGACGGGCAGGTTCATCGCCGCCTCGATCTTATCTATACTGTTTGCCGCCACGCGCAGCAGCGCGGACATATTGCCGCCCGAATCGAGGTCGTTGAACACCATGAAGGATGCGATACAGGCGACGAGCGCCGTAAATAGCGGCATGGAAAGCTGCGTGTAGAACCAAACCGATACCGCGATTATCGCCACGCCGGCAAGTTTGACGGCAACGCCCTGCAATGCCATGAACGGGATATAGTTCTTTTCGAGCGCGTAATTGACGTCCCTGTCCTCTTTAATGGCGGAAGTTACCTTTTTATTCGCCTTGCCCGTCAGGTTATACGACTTGATGACCGCGATGCCCTGAACATATTCGAGCACGGCCTCTACCGCGCGATCGCCTGAAACAGTCTTTCTGTCCGAGTTCTTTTCTCCCGCCTTATGCAGGAAATGATTGATGACAAGGAAAAGAACAAATCCACAAGCGGCGACAAGCCCTATACGCCAGTCGAACACCAAAAGAGAGATCGTGATAACGAGCGCCATAAACAGTCCTTTGGTGGTAAGGAGCAGGCAACGCGTAAGCGTATCCTGCAACGACTCCGCCGTGTTGGTCGCGCAGCCCGCGATCTGTCCGAGGTTATGTTCGTTGAAATACCCCATCGGCGCGTATTTGAGCTTGTCGGCTATACGGATACGCGCGTT
>CALVWM010000079.1 GCA_944367185.1 uncultured Clostridia bacterium
GCCAACCTCATTCCCAGCACCATTTCTGTGACGACGAGCTTCGTCGCCGTCTACCTCACCGCGCGGCGCAGTCCCTTTTATGCACTCGCCTATGCCGCCAACGACGTCGTGCTCATCGTGCTCTGGTCGATGGCTGCCGCCGCCGACCCCGCATGCCTCTCCGTCATTATCTGCTTCTGTGTGTTCCTCGTCAACGACCTGTACGGCTTTGTCAACTGGATGCGCATGCAGCGCCGTCAGGCGCGCGCTGAGGCCTGATCGTTGACAAGACGGCGCTCAGGCGGTATAATGGGGGAAATACGGGAGAGAAGGACATGAAAGCGATCTTTTTGTATGTCACGGGGACGGGAAATACGCGCCGCGTGTGCGAAGCGCTCGCCGGTGCATGGCGGGCGCGGGGACACGCTGCCGACTGCATCGAGCTGCGCGAACATACGCCGCTGCCCGATCTCGCCGCGTACGATCGCATCGTGTTCGGCTACCCCGTGCACGCCTTTAACGCGCCAGCGCCCGCACTCAAAGCGCTCAGGTGCTTCCCAAAGGCGGACGGGCAAAAGGTCTGGCTTTTGCGCACGTCGGGCGAACCGCTCTCCCTCAACGACGCAGCAGTCGTCACGCCCCGCCGCCTGCTGCGCCAAAAGGGGTATGCCCTTGCGGGCGATCTGTATTACGTCATGCCCTATAATATCATCTTCCGACATACGGACGGCATGGCGGCGCGCATGTGGAAGATCGTCCTGTCCCGCATCGGCGGAGACGCCAAGGCGATCGAGGTGGGCGCGGGGACGCTTCCCCGTGTGGGGCTCATCAAGCGATTGGTCTCCTTCGTGCTGCGCATCGAACATCCCGCCATGCCGTGGATCGGCAGGCATTTTCACGCGGCGGAAGATTGTATCGGCTGCGGTGCTTGTGCCGCGTACTGCCCGGCGGGGAACATCCGCATGGAAGGAGGGACGCCGCACTTCGGCGAGCATTGTTTCGGCTGCATGGCGTGCGCTTTTGCCTGCCCGAAAGACGCCGTGCGCATCGGCATCCTGGACGGCTGGCGGGTCAACGGCGCGTACGATCCCGCCGCGCCGCCGGCGACGGATGAGGAAGTCTGCCGCTATTGCCGCCGCGCATACCTGAAGTACTTCCGTCGGTGGGAGACGCAAACATAGAAAAAGCCGCCGCCCGCGCAGTTCTGCGCGGGCGGCGGCTTATATGCGAATGCGACGTATATGATACAAAAAAATGCTACAAAAAAGGGCGCATGTACCAAAACAGAGACAAAATGTCCGCCCGGCGGACATTTTTTTCAGCGTAAAATGCGGAAGTGGTGCAGCCAGAGCCTGTCGCCCGCCAGGAAGTTGTAGTGCGCGCCGCAGACGTCGCAGGTGACATTGCCGTGGTTCTCGCTGACTTCCGGGTTCCCGCACACGAGGCAGTAGTTGCCGTACACGCTGTGCTCGCTCGCAAAGGTGAGAACGGTGATGCGGGCAATGCTCGTCAGGTCCTGGATGGAGTTGAGGTTGTTGGGCACGACGCAGGCCGCAATGTCGCTGTACGGCGTGGGATAGAGGCTGAGGTAATAGTCCACGCCTGCCTCAGGCGTGATCTCCAGATCCTCCACCAGGCGTATCTTATACTTTTCCTTGTGCCTGACTGCCTTTGCCTGCACGCTGATCTGCATATATTTATCCTGCGGGCTCCATAGCTCGACGAGGAAGTCCTCGTTTTCCAGGGTGGTCGCCGGGATGCGGTAGGTATGGTCGGCAGAGAGGATGTAGGGGTCGTCCTTCAGGGTGAATCCGAGATCGCGGTATGCCCGGACAAGTCCGAAGAAGATAAAGAGGGCATAGGCATTGCGCCCCTGCGCCTCGGTCAGCGTGCTGACGGCGCTGCCCTGGGTCTCCAGAAAGCTCCACAGCCGCGCGCAGTGGTGATAGTCCTCGTTGTGGGTCAGCAGGTTGGTCATCTCCAGCGAGCCGGAAAAGACGGGGTACTGTTCCATCGTCTTGTAAAAAGGGCTCTGCCGATAGGCGCCGATGCGCGTTTTCAGGCGGACGAGGTCGGTGTAGTCCTCATATGTGCGCGCCTTTGCCTGGCGGAAGGTGTCCGTCTGCATGAATTTGATCAGGTCCAGCTTGTTGAGGTGGGAGACCTGAAAGTAGGACTCATACAGCGAGGGGATGCTCTCCTTTGTGATGCGCAGCGGCGTGCGCAGGAAGCGGATCAGGCGGTCGATGAGCGCCTTGACCATGCGGTTTTCGTAGGAGTTGTAATCGTCCTCGCGCTCGACGGCATAGATGTATTCGGGGCGGATCTCGCCCTCATGCTGTTTCCAGATCTTTCCGTCGCGGATGGTGTTGCGGATGCCTTCGGGGGAGAGCGCCCCCGCGCGTTCGGCGCGCACCTTGGTCGTCTGCGTCCGCAGCGTCACGTAGGGTTTGCGGACGACGTTGGTGATGTGGGGCAGCGCGGCCTTGATCTGCGCGATCGTTCCGGGCTGATCCTCCGAAAGCGGTGTGGGGATGAACAGGCGGAACGACCCTTCGCGCATGCCGTCGAGGACCGCGGAGACGCGGTCGGTTTTCTCGTTGAACTGGCGGTAAAATCGCTCCAGGGAAAGGTTCATGACAATTTTCTTTTGAGTTTCGCGATCTGCGCGAGCGTGGCGGAGAACTCCTCTTTGCCGAATTGCTTGATGACATAATCCTCCAGCTTGGCGAGATTCTGCTTGAGGTTCTCTTCAAACCTGCCCTCCAGCTTGCGCAGCACCTTGCGCGCGAACATCAGATCGAGCGCCTTGTATGCCGTGCCGCCGCACGCCACATAGATGGGAACGAACACCTGGATCTGGTTCATGATACGGTTGCCGAAGTTGACGTCAAATGTATCATACATAAAGCCTGAAAGGGCGGAGAACTTGTTGTAGTCCGCGGGGCTCATGGGGTGTTCGGCGAGGACGGTCTCGAACATGGAGACGAGCTGATCTTTGTTCAGCCTGATCCTGGGTTCCTTGCGCTGGACGTGCACGACTTCCTTGCGCTCGGAGAAGTCGATGACCACGGCGCGGTCGTACACCTTGTCCGTGATGGTAAAGGTGGAGTCGTCCTTGTTCGCCGTGCCGATGAACCAGGTGTTGTGCGGGATATGGATGGTACAGTCGTTGAGTTTTTCCGGAAGCACACCCTTGGTGGAGGCCGCCATCAGCGATATGTTCCACTGCCGCGCGTCCAGTTCCAGAATGGACAAAAAGTCCGCAAAGTAGTACTCTACGCGCGAGAGGTTCATCTCGTCGAGGACCATCATCGTGATGGTCTCCGTCTCGTAGTTGGCGCGGTAGAGCGCGCGCAGGAAGGGCGTCTCGTTGAATTTTTTGGCGAAATCGTTGTAATAGCCGAGGATGTCGCTTCTGTCCTTCCAGGACGCCTGTACCGAGGTAAAGCAGACGTTGCTGCGCGTATATTCCGCAAAATATTTCGGAAGCGACGTCTTGCCCGTTCCCGAAAGTCCCTCCAGAATGATGAAGTGCGAGCAGGCAAGCCCCGCAAGGAAGGAGCGGATGGTCTCCATCGGGTAGTACATGTCGTTGGCTTCGAGATAGCGGTTGAAGCCCTCTACGAGCTTGGGCAGGGTCAGCCCCTGGATCTCTTCGGGCGTTGCGTAAGGGCGCGCCTCGTACTCCTGGTCGATCTCCAGGAGGTCGGGGAAGATGACGGGATCCTCCTCCGGTTCGGCATGTGCGAGCGCGGGATCCTCAAAGACGGCCTGCCTGTTATTTTGCCCCTCCTTGAAGTCGGGGATCTGATCGCCGTACTTGATCGTACGGATGGTGATGCGCACGATGTAGTCAATGGTGTGCCCGAGCACGACGATGCCCGCAATGATCGCGAGCCCGATGAAGAAGTTGAGGGGATCGGCATTGAAGAAGTCGTCGGGCGAGATGACGTACATCAGCACGAAGATGAGCATAAAGAGAAGGAAGGTCGCCGCGATCGCAACGCCCCACATGGCGGCCTTGTTCTTGCGCGTCGCCTCCGCCTTGTCCGACTGATAGGTCACGAGTGCGAGCCGCACGATCCAATGCACGACGAAAAAGCCGACCAGCATCAAAAGGAAGCGCCAGCTCGCCGCATCGACGGGATAGACGCCCGTCCAGTGCAGGATCGCCAGCAACAGGGTCGCGACTGCGGTGAAGCCGATGGACTTCAGCGCCGTGATCAGGAGTTTGAGATCTATCTTTTGCATTCAGCACCTCTCGCATGCAAATGTCATAGCGTTATGACGAAATTCAACCAAAATAATTGTACTCTAAAAACGCGAATAAGTCAATAGAAAGCAAGCCCGTGCAAGAAAATTCTCGGAAGGGCAGCCGCGCGAAAAACGTCTGTTTTTGCACGCGGATCGAGTGCTTTTTCGGGAAAAAGCCGCCATTGCGGCGGTACAAACCCCGCATATTTTGGGACGGCGGAAAAATTTGACAGCAAAAAATTTTTTTCGGGACATACAAAAAACGGCGGGCAAAATGCCCCGCCGCTTATGTCATGCAATTATCCTTGGACCGGAAGGGTATAGACGGGATCGCCTGCTGCGGCGGCAAGGGAAAAGAGGATCAAAAAGGTGATCGTGCAGACGGCAAGTCCCGCCGCATTTCCCCACAGGCAGAGGCGCGTATGGATCTGCAATGTTCTGATTGCGATCGTGAGAACGGAAAACGCGATCGTGCCTACCCAGAGAAGGGCGGAAAAACATAAAAATCCATAGAGCGCGCTATGATAGGCTGCAATATATCCGAACAGCGAAAGGGGCGGATAGTACAAGGAAACGCTCCTGCGCGCCGTAAAGGTAATGCAATGTCCGAGCAGGATCCCCGTTGCCGGCACGACAATCGCGAGCAGCGCCAGGATGAGGATCTTTGAGCGGGAGCGCGTCAATTCCACCTGTTGCTTCAGATCGTTTCGGCTCATCAGCCATTCTTCCTCGACGCCGAAATAGGTACACAGCGCCTGCAGATTGGTGGCAGACGGCGTGCCCAGCCCGCTTTCCCATTTGGCAATGGCGCTGCGGCTGACATAGATATTTTTTGCGAGCGCTGCCTGCGAAAGTCCCTTTTTTTGTCGCAGCATTTTTAACTTCTCCTGAAATTGCATAACGCCCTCCCTGGTCCTGTTATATCATATCCGCGTGACCCCGTCAAGGGGCGGAAGTGTTACTTTTGCATGGCAAGCCTGTTACTTTTGAAAAATAGACGTTTTGCAGGTCGCGGCAATGTGCGGGCTTGACAAGCGAGAACAATTATGCTATCATGACCATATCCCCCGTGGGGGGATACGGAGGGCAAAAAATGGAGGGGCATTCACACACGAAGGCGGTTCTGAACAGGATCGCGCGGGCGGCGGGGCATCTGAACGCGGTAAAAGCGATGGTGGAAGAGGGTAGGGACTGCACCGAGGTCCTGATCCAGCTCTCTGCGGTGCGGGCGGAGATCGTGAGCACCGCAAAGGTCATTTTAAAGGATCATATGCAGCACTGCATTGTGACGGCGGTCAAGGAGGGCGACGCGCAGGCGCTGGAAGCGCTGAACAGAGCGATCGATCAGTATCTATGACCAAGACCATTCGCACGGGCATTCTGCTCGCCATTTTGGCGGCGGCGCTCTATTCGGTCAACGCGCCCCTTTCCAAGCTCCTGCTGGACTACATGCCGTCCACGCTCATGGCGGGCTTTTTGTACCTCGGCGCGGGCGTCGGTATGGGTGCGATCGCACTGGTGCGCAGGGCGGCAAAGCGAGAGAGGACGGAATCCAGACTCACCGGACGGGAGCTGCCCTATGTCATTGCGATGATCCTCCTGGACATCGCCGCGCCCGTCTGCCTGCTGTTCGGGCTTGCCTCCACGACGGCGGCAAACGCTTCTTTGTTGAACAACTTCGAGATCGTCGCGACCGCCCTCATCGCGCTTGTAGTCTTTCGGGAAAAGATCAGCGCGCGGCTTTGGCTGGGCGTCCTGTTTGTCACGCTGTCCTGTGCGCTGCTCTCCTTTGAAGACATTGCAAGCCTGCAATTTTCCTACGGTTCGCTTTTCATCCTGCTTGCCTGCGTCTGCTGGGGCTTTGAAAATAACTGCACCCGCAAGATCTCTTCCAAAGATCCGCAGCAGATCGTTTTGCTGAAGGGGATCTTCTCGGGGCTCGGCTCGCTCGCCATCGGGCTCGCGATCGGGGAGCGCGTCACCGCCGTATGGAGCGTGTTTGCCGTGCTGGGCGTCGGGTTTGTGGCGTACGGGCTGAGCATCTTTTTCTACGTCTATGCGCAGCGTTATCTCGGCGCGGCGCGTACGAGCGCGTACTATGCCGTCGCGCCCTTTCTCGGGACGGCGCTCTCCCTCATCATCTTCCGCGATATGCCCCATTACACCTATTTCATTGCGCTGGGGCTCATGGCGATCGGCGCATGGCTCTCCTCGCAGGATAAGCCGCTCTTCAAGCGGCGCGGCAAAGAGAACGGGGAGGAG
>CALVWM010000080.1 GCA_944367185.1 uncultured Clostridia bacterium
AACTCTATTTTACCACAGATTTGTATGAACTCCTTTTTTTCTCCCTCTTCTGTTGCACTTAATAGTATAATTCACCTGTAAATATAAAAAAGGAGCGGTTGAAAACCGCTCCTTTTTCTTTGCAGAAATCCGATATGATTTTGATTCGATATTTCAGCATTCCATTTCCTTTTTCATATATTTTCTTAATTTTTTATAGCTTTTGAAAAAGTCATCATTGGGATTTATCAAAAAGTATCCGTATTGCAAACGGAAATTGTTTATCTTCTCTTCCCATAAACGATATACTTTTTCAAAAAAAGATAAAAAATGATCTGCTGATGGTTGAAGATCAATTTCGGCTTTCAATTTTTAAAATATTATTTTTATATTTATCGATAAAAGCATATATTCGACTCACACCATCAAAAAAAGACAATATAGAATATGAAACGGTTATATTCCTTTGATTGCCGATTATATCAGAAAATATTACCGTTAAGCCGGATAAATCATACGAACAATTGTTACACAATGTTAGATTTATATAAAAACTTTCCATTCCCATTCTTTGATGCCTCGATTATGTGACCGAATGCACGATCGTCTTTGCCAAACAAAAAAATATCCATGTGATCCGTAGGCGCGATCACCAATTGCTCTTTCGGAAACAGAAAGAATGCGAAAGTATTGTATCGCAGGATCGATTTCAAAAATGCAGTCGCCTCCGGAAGAGCAGATACTTTCAGCATCGCGTCACAATCGCCGATACCGTACATATGGAGCAGTTTGTTCAATTGCGGCGCGATCCTTTTATTTACGAGCCACTGTTCCCGATCGTTGAGCAGGTACATCTCACGCAGCGGTGCAACCATGTCCCGAAATACTTGTATCATCGATCTTTCGCGTCGGTAATACTGCTTTCTGATCTCCTTGTGATCGGGATAAAGACACACGTCGCAATAGCGGGTATTATCTTCTTCGGATAAGGTTATGATCACCTCCTGCCCGGAGACCAAGGAGCAGGATCGGAAATCATAAAAGGAAAACCTGCCCAGCACTTCCTCTCTTTCTTTCCCGAATACTTTCTCTATCACGACTTCCTCCTCAGCGCATGTTATTTTCAAAAAAATGATTCAAGATCAAAAAATCAACATATGCTTTTCATTTTGCTTACTCTTCCAATCAAAAAACGCCTTGCGCATGCGAGGCGTTTTTTTGCGATTGTTCAGTCGACGTAATTGACCGTCGTTACGTTGTTTTTGGGCGTTTCGCGCGGCTCGACCGGGGCAAGGGCGTAGCCGACCGCGACGCTCGCAACGGGTGTAAATCCTGCGGGGATCCTGGCGAGCGCCAAAAAGTCCGCGTCCTTGGCAGCGTCCGTGATAATGCCGCGCACATACAGGTTGGCAAGGCCCAGATCGGTCGCGGCGAGCAGCATGTTTTCGACGAGGCAGGACACATTGAGCGCGCCGATCTCGCCCTCCAACGAAGTGGATACGACGATCAGGACGGGTGCGCCGTGCAGGGGGTCCGCTTTTTCGTCGCCAGTCGCCTTGACGGCAAGCGCGCGGACGTGCTCCAGCACATAGGGATTTTTGATGACGGTGAGGTGCAGCGTTTCATAGCGGTGCATGCCGACGGGCGCGTAGAGCGCCGCGTCGACGAGGCTCTTGATCGCACCGTCGGGAACGGGGCGGGAGTCAAAGCTGCGCGTCGAGACGCGTGTTTTTAAGACGTCTGAAAATTGCATAGGGTTCCTCCGTAGTTGAGATGGGATTTCGCAGGAACAGCGTTTCAAATGGCTGCCCGGGTTCAGAATGGCTGCCCTGAAGGGTCAGCCGACCCTGCGCACGAAGGGGTGATAGTCCAAAATGCGTTCGATCTCCGCGAGCGCGTCATCGGGGATCGTGTATCCGCTTGCCGCGACGTTCGCCTCCAGCTGGGCAGGCCTGCTTGCACCCGTGATGACCGAGCTTACTTCCTTTCTGCGCAGGATCCACGCAAGTGCCAGCACGGAGAGGGGAACGCCCAAGCCGTCGGCGACCTTCAGAAGCGCTTCGACCTTGTCCAGATTGCCGTCCGTCAAAAGATTGTTGATCTGCCTGTCCGCCTGCCATGTCGCGCGCGAGCCTGCGGGCAGGGGCTGTCCCTTGCGGTACTTTCCTGTCAGGAGTCCCTGCGCGAGCGGCGAGAAGGGTACGATGCCCACGCCGTTCTTTTCGCAGATGCCCATGATCTCGTCCTCGATGTACCGGTCCGCCATGTTGTACTGCGGCTGGATGACGGAGAGGGGGCGCAGGTGGTTTTTGCGGACAATGGCGAGCGCCTCGGTAATCTGTACGGGCGACCATTCGGACACGCCGTAATAGAGGATCTTGCCCGCCGCGACCATGTCGGAGAGCACCTGCATGGTCTCCTCGATGGGCGTGGTGTGGTCAAAACGGTGGCAAAAATACAGGTCGATGTAGTCCAGCTTCATGTTTTTGAGCGTCTTGTCGAGCTGTTCGACGATATGCTTTCTCGAAAGTCCCCAGTCGTTGGCGCCGGGACCCATCGGGAAGAACACCTTCGAGGACACGACAAATTCGTTCCTCGCATGCTGGGCAAGCGCCTTGCCGAAGAAGCGCTCCGCTGCGCCGCCCGAGTAGGCGTCGGCGCAGTCGAAGAAGTTGACGCCCAGGTCGAATGCGCGGTTGACGGTCTCCAAAGCCGTCTTTTCTGCCTCCGTTCCCGCAAGGTCCGTGACCCAGCTCCCGAGCGCGACCTCGCTGAGTTTGAGTCCCCACTTTCCGAGATTTCTGTACTTCATGGCATTCTCCTTATCCCTTATATCGGTTTCCTCCCAATTATAGCTGATTTGCCCGGAAATTGCAACCCCCGCGGCGGATTTTTTGGCGGAAATTCCGTGAATGCTTGTCAATCGTCCGCAAATGTGGTATAATCTACATAATGACGATGATCACTTCGCCCATCCCCCCGGAGCGGGCAAAACAGATGAATCCCGTCGTCCTCGCCTTTGTCGGGGATGCGGTCTATACTTTGTGCGTGCGAGAGGCGCTCGCGCTCGAAAGCGGGGAAAAGACGGGCGCGCTCAATAAACGCGCGTCCGAGAAGGTCTCCGCGCACGGCCAGAGCGAGAGCCTTGCGCGCATCCTGCCCATGCTCACGGAGGAGGAGGCGGACATCTTCCGCCGCGGCAGGAACGCCAAAAAGCCCACCAGGAGCAAGAATGCGACGGTGGGCGAATATGTGCGTTCGACGGGGTTTGAGGCGCTCATCGGGTATTTGTATCTGACCGGTCAGACGGAGCGGATGCAGCAATTATGTTTCGGAGAAAGTGTATGAAGACGGAAGGCAGGAACGCCGTTCTCGAACTGTTGAAGACGGATAAGACGGTGGAAAAGATCCTCATGGAGAAAGGCGCGCAGGGGACGCTGGGCAAGATCTTTGCGGAGGCGCGCAAAAAGAACATCCGCGTGCAGTTTGTCGATCGCGCGGCGCTCGATCGGGAGAGCGAGAGCGGGCGGCATCAGGGCGTCATCGCCTTCACGACGGCGTACGAGTACTCTGATTTAGAGGATCTGATCGCGCCTTCGGAGCGGAAGGACGGCCTCATCGTCCTGTGCGACGGCGTCGAGGACGTGCATAATCTGGGCAGCATCCTGCGTGTCGCGGAGTGCGCAGGCGCGGACGGCGTCGTCATTCCCGCCGTCAAGGGCGCTTCCGTCACTGAGGCGGTCATCCGCATCTCGGCGGGGGCGGCGGAGCATATCAGGGTCGCAAAAGTCGTGTCCCTCAACCGCGCCGTTGAACAGCTGCAGGAGGCCGGTTACTGGGTGTATGCCCTGGAGGCGGGCGGAGAGAGTATCTATCAAAAGGACCTTTCGGGCAAGGTCGCGCTCATCGTCGGCGGCGAGGACAGCGGCGTCAAGCGCCTCACGCGCGAGAAGTGCGACGGCGTGCTCTCCATTCCGCTGTTCGGCAAGGTCAATTCTCTCAACGCCTCCGTGGCGCTGGGGATCGCTGTCTATGAGGTGGTGCGTGCAAGACTGCAAAGAGAGTGACGAGGCGCTCGTCGCCCGTGCGCAGGCGGGGGAAGGCGGAGCGGCGGAAGAGCTTCTCAACCGCTACAAAAATGCCGTACGCGCCCGCGCCCGCAAGTTCTTTTTAGAGGGCGGCGAGACGGAGGACCTCGTGCAGGAGGGGATGATCGGCCTTTATACCGCCATCCGCGCCTATTCGCCGTCGCACGGCAAGAGCTTCAAGAACTTTGCCTATCTGTGCGTGACGCGCCGTATCTACGACGCGCTGCGCGCCGCCAACAAATTAAAGGGCAAGGAGGATCTCGATCCCGACTCGCTGGAAGCGGGCGGCACGCCGGAAGAATCGCTCCTGGCGGGCGAATCGCGCGCCGAGCTGCAGCTCAAACTCATGCGCGAGCTGTCCGACTTTGAGTTCCGCGTCGTCACGCTCTGGCTGGAGGGCATGAGCTATGCCGCCATTGCCGAGATGACTGGCAAGCAATTAAAGAGTATCGACAACGCCTTGGCGCGCTCCAAAAAGAAGCTGCAGCGGGCGTTTCTCAATTAGGGAGGCACTATGGCACACCTTGCGCTCTATCGCAAGTTCCGCCCCGCGACGTTTGATGCGATCGTGCGGCAGGAGCACGTCGTGCGCGTCCTCGTCAATCAGATCGAGCGGGGCGAGGTCGGGCATGCATACCTCTTCACGGGTCCGCGCGGGACGGGAAAGACGAGCGTCGCGCGCATTTTTGCGCGCGCGATCAACTGTGAACATCCCGTAAACGGTTCGCCCTGCGGCAAATGCGCGACCTGCCTCGCGCTTGCGGTCGGGTCATTGGATATCGTGGAGATCGATGCGGCTTCCAACAACGGCGTCAACGAGATGCGAGACCTGCGGGAAAAGGTGCAGTATCCGCCCGTCTCATGTCGGTATAAGGTGTATATCATCGACGAGGTGCATATGCTCACGGACAGCGCCTTCAACGCCCTTCTTAAGACGCTGGAGGAGCCGCCCGCGCACGCCGTGTTCATCCTCGCGACGACCGAGCCGCACAAGATCCCCGCGACCATTCTCTCGCGCTGTATGCGCCTCGATTTCAAGCTCATTCCCGAGGAGGACCTCGAAAAGCATCTTGCGGGCATTCTCGACGAAATGGGGCGCGCGTACGAGCCCGAGGCGGTCGCGGCGATCGCCCGTGCGGGCGCGGGAAGCGATCGCGATATGCTCTCCATTGCCGAAATGTGCCTTGCTTACGGGGACAAACTCACTTACGCGGGCGTGACCGGCGTGTTGGGCTCGGCGGACTTTGCGACCAATGCGGCGATCGTCTCCGCGATGCTCTCTTCTGATCTCGGCGGCACGCTTGCGGCGGCGGAGTGCGTGCTCGGCGAGGGCAAGGGTGTGGGTGTCGTCCTGCGCGATCTTCTGGAGCTGCTCAACCGCGTCGCCGTCGTCAAGTCCTGCCCGAATGCCGAAAAGCTGCTCTCCCTTCCCAAGGAGATGTTCTCTGAGATCAGGCGCATCGCGGACGGGTCGGACGGCGCGGCGATCCTGCGCGCGACGGACATTCTCGTCGGCGTGGAGGCGGAGCTGCGCTTTGCATCTTCGCCGCGCATCTCGCTGGAGACGGCGCTTCTGCGCATCGCGATGCCCCGCGAGGACCGCGACACGGACGCGCTGCTCGCGCGCATTGCGGTACTGGAGCGGCAGGTCGCCGCGCTCTCCTCGGGCGCGCCCCGTGCGGCTGCGGCAAAACCCGCCCCTTCGGCGGCGTCCGGTGAGGAGCCTGCGCCCAGAGCGGCTGACTTGCCGCCCGTGTGCGAGCCTGCGCCGAAGAAGAAAAGCGCGCCCGTCTTTGACGAGCTTCCGCCTCCGCCCGAGCCGGATTGGGGCGTGCCGCCGTGGGAGCCGTCTTACGCGCCCGATTTGGACGCTGCCCCCAAGCGCGCGGCAAGGGCTGCCGCTGAGGCGCCCGGGTCTGCGCCCCGTCGCGCGGGAGCTGATTTTCCGGTTTCTGAGTCCGTGAAGCCGGAGGATCCTTTCCCGAAGGGCGGCCCCTTACCGGCGGCTGCATCGTCCGACGGCGCAACCGTGAGCGGGGATGAGTCTCCCGAGGTCGTGTTCGGCAAGTTTCTGCGCAGGCTGCGCAAGCTTCCCAAGAGCGGCGTCGTCTACACGCTCTGCCGCGATCTTGCGGCGAGCCGGGAGGGCGATACCCTTGTCCTGACGACGGACGTCAGGACGGTCGCCGATACGCTGAACGGCGAACGGCATGCTCCCATCATGCGTGAGGTATTTGCGGAGATGGGCGTGGAGAAGTTCGAGGTGCGTTACGCTTCCGAGGAGCGCCGCGACGAGAAGGCGGG
>CALVWM010000081.1 GCA_944367185.1 uncultured Clostridia bacterium
CTCGGTCTCAAGAAGATCCGCTCGTCCAACACCTTTGAGGACAGCGCAACCCTGCAGGGTCAGCTCAAGAAGGTCGCTCACCTTGTCAAGGTGGAGACCGTATAAGGAGTCAAACAATGAGAATCGATACGATCGCTCCCGCTGAGGGAGCAAGAACGTCGGAAAAGCGCCTCGGCCGCGGCATCGGCTCCGGGCTCGGCAAGACGTCGGGCAAGGGCCACAAGGGTCAGTGGGCGCGTTCAGGCGGCGGTGTCCGCCCCGGCTTCGAGGGCGGTCAGATGCCTCTCGCACGCCGCATCCCCAAGCGCGGCTTCAACAACCGCTTCCGCAAGGAGTACGTCATCGTCAATCTTTCCGCGCTCGCGGATCTGCCCGCAGGCACGGTCGTGGACTACGGCTTCGTGATGGAAAACGGCCTTGCCAAGGACGTCAAGAACAATGCGGGACTCAAAGTCCTCGGTGACGGTGAGCTGAGCGCGGCGATCACCGTGCGCGCGGCGAAATTCTCCGCTTCCGCAAAAGAGGGCATCGAAAAGGCGGGCGGCACCGCCGAAACCGTTTGACCGTGCCCGCGCCGATAGGGACGGCGTACGGAAAGGAGCGGAACAATGATTGAAACTTTGAAAAACGCCTTCCGCAACAAGGACATCAGAAAGAAGATCATCATGACTCTTCTTCTTTTGCTTCTGTTCCGTGTCGGCTGTTACATTCCCATTCCCGGCCTGGAGCGCGCAACGTTCGAGCAGGCGGTCACTTCCAACGACTTCCTCGCTCTGATGAGCGGCATCACGGGCAGCGCGCTGGCGAACGGTACGCTGTTCGCACTCGGTATCGGACCGTACATCAACGCATCCATCATCATGCAGTTGCTGACGGTCGGTATTCCTGCCCTGGAGCGCCTCTCCAAGCAGGGAGAAGAGGGCAGAAAGAAGATCGCGAACATCACAAGGATCGTGACCATCGTTCTTGCCGTCATCCAGTCGGTCGGTATCATCGTCCTGTTCGGTCAGACGGCGGGCCAGGACGGCGAGAGCGCCATCAACACCGTCTATTTCGGCGGTCAGATGTGGCTTGCAGGCATCTTCATGGCGATCGTCTATACGGCAGGTTCGTGCATCGTCATGTGGATCGGCGAACGTATCACCGAGTATGGCGTCGGAAACGGCATTTCGATGATCATCTTCGTCGGTATCCTCTCCACCGCCGGAACGACGCTCGTGGAGAAGTTCGGCGAGGCCTTTAGCGGCGACATCGGCGCGATCTGGAGCATCGTCGCGTTCATCGTCATCGCGGTCGTCATCTTCTTTGCCATCGTGTACGTCGATCTTGCCGAACGCAGGATCCCCGTCCAGTATGCAAAGCAGGTGCGCGGCACCAAGATGTACGGCGGTCAGTCGTCCGTCATTCCCATGAAGATCACGGGAAGCGGCGTCATGCCCCTCATCTTCGCGTATGCGATCATCTCGCTGCCTTCCATGATCATGAGCCTCATCCCCTCGTGCGCGGATGCGCTCGATTGGTGGACGCAGGAGTTCCAGAACGGCCCCGCAGGCACGGGCATCTACTATATCCTCGTCCTGTGCGTGCTCATCTTCATCTTCGCATTCTTCTATGCGACCATCCAGTTCAATCCCGAGGATGTCTCGCGGAACATCCAGCAGAACGGCGGCTTTATCCAGGGTATCCGCCCCGGGAAGCCTACGGCGGAATATCTTTCGCGCATCAACAAGCGTATCACGCTGTTCGGCGCCATCTTCCTGACGCTCGTCGCGTTCATTCCGTCCATCGCATTCTCCTGGGCGAGCGAAGACCTCGTCAGCGTGTTCTCCACGACAGGTATCCTCATCGTCGTCTCGGTCGCGCTGGAGTTCGATAAGCAGCTTCAGTCGCAGATCCTGATGAAGAACTATAAAGGGTTCTTGAAGTAATATCATTCAGAGGAGCAAGGGTATGAATCTCATTTTACTCGGCGCCCCCGGCGCAGGCAAGGGGACACAGGCAACCAAGATCGCAGCGCGTTACAACCTTGTGCACATCTCCACGGGAGACATCTTCCGTGCCAACATCAAGAACGGCACCGAGATCGGGCTTCTCGCCAAGTCGTACATCGACAAGGGAGAGCTTGTCCCCGACGAGGTCACCTGTGCGATCGTCAAGGATCGCCTCACCTGGGAGGACGTGAAGAATGCAAACGGCTATCTTCTCGACGGGTTCCCCCGCAACACCTTCCAGGCGGAAGAACTGGATAAGTTCGCACACATCGACGGCGTGGTTAACATCAACATCGATTTCAAGCTGCTTATGGACCGTCTGTGCGGCAGACGCGTCTGCAAGGAGTGCGGCGAGAGCTATCACGTCAGCACGCTGAACGGCGCGACGACGTGCGCGCGCTGCGGCGGCGAACTGTACCAGAGAAAGGACGACAACCCCGAAACGGTGGGCAGCCGTCTCAAGGTGTACGAAGAACAGACCGCGCCCCTCATCGATTATTACACGAAGAAGGGCATCATCCTCAACGTGACGGGCACCGAGGCTCCCGCCGAAGTGCTGTTTGAGCAGGTCAAAGTTCTGCTCGACGACCTCGCGAAAAGGGCATGATCGCCGTTAAATCAGAGGAAGAGATCGCGCTTCTCAGAGAATCGTGCCGGATCGTCAAGGAGTGCCTCGAATTTGTCGGAAGCCGCATCCGTGCGGGTATGACGACAAAAGAAGTGGACGAACTCGTCTACAACTTCATCAAGGCGAGCGGAGCGGAGCCGAGCTGTCTCGGATATTGCGGGTATCCCGCCTCCGCCTGCGTCTCGGTGAACGAGACGGTCGTGCACGGCATTCCCGACGATGAGACGGTGCTGCGCGAAGGCGACATCGTCAGTGTCGACCTGTGCGCCTACAAAAACGGCTTCCACGGCGACGGCGCGCGCACGTACTGCATCGGCGAGGTATCCGCGGAGAAGAAAAGGCTCGTCAAAGTCACCGAAGAGTGCTTCTTCAAGGGCATCGAGGGGCTGAAAGCGGGTACGCCGCTGTACGACATCGGGTATAAAGTCCAGCAATACGCGGAGAGCAACGGATTTTCCGTCATCCGGTCCTATACGGGGCACGGCATCGGACGGGAAATGCACGAAGACCCCGCAGTGCCCAATTACGGGCGCAGGGGGACGGGCCCCCGCCTTCCCGCGAACTGCGTCATCTGCATCGAGCCGATGATCGCGGCGGGTACATGGCGGGTCAGAGTCCTCGACGACGGCTGGACGGCCGTCACGCTGGATAAAAAGCCCGCGGCACATTACGAGAACACCGTCGTCGTCCGGGAAGACGGCGTCGAGATCCTGACCCTGTAAATCATTCGGAGGATACCATGTCCAAAGACGACGTCATCGAGACGGAGGGCAAAGTCGTAGAAGCCCTCCCCAACGCTACGTTCAAGGTGCGCCTTTCCAACGGGCACGTCATCACGGCGTACATTGCCGGAAAATTGCGGATGAACTACATCCGCATCATCGAAGGCGATACGGTCAAGCTGGAAATGAGCCCTTACGATCTGACGAAGGGCAGGATCACCTGGCGCAGCAAGTCCTGATTTTGGGCGCATTTCCGTTGCAATACAGTCCTGCCCGGAACTGCATCCCAAAACTTCGCTTGAACGACAATTCATAACCTGTAATCAAGGAGAAATCATCATGAAAGTGCGTCCTTCCGTCAAACCCATGTGCGACAAGTGCAAGGTCATCAAGAGAAACGGAAAAGTTATGGTCATCTGCTCGAAGGATAAGTCCCACAAGCAGAGACAGGGCTAAAAATTAGTCGAAATTACTTGACAAACCGCAGATAGCTGTGATATACTGTTATCTGCGATTTATGTAATACCCTGCTACAACGCAGCAAAGAAGGCGGATTATGGCGCAAAAAGCGCGATAATCTGCTTGTTTGCGCGTTAAAAGAGAAAACACGCGGCGCGCGTTTGGCAATATTTTCCACTGTTGCCGGCGGGCGGCCGAAACGATAGAACATCAATATCCAAAAATTTTACGGAGGAATTTGAATGGCACGTATTGCCGGTGTGGATTTACCCAGAGAAAAACGGGTAGAGATCGGGCTGACGTATATCTACGGCATCGGTCTCGCCACTTCCAAGAAGATCCTCGCTGCGACGGGCATCAACCCCGATACGCGCGTGAGGGATCTCGATGAGAACGACGTTTCCAAGTTAAGAGAATACATCGACCACAACCTGAGCGTGGAAGGTGAGCTTCGCGGGGCAGTCAGCCTCAACATCAAGCGCCTGATGGAGATCGGGTGCTATCGTGGCGTGCGCCACAGAAAGGGCCTGCCCGTCCGCGGTCAGAGCACCAAGCGTAACGCGAGAACGAGAAAGGGTCCGCGCCGCACGGTCGCGAACAAGAAGAAGTAAGGAGAGTGCGATATGGCAGCAGATAAGAGAAAGGTCGTTTCGCGCAAACGCAGAGAACTCAAAAAGGTGGACAAGGGTCAGGTGCATATCCAGTCCACGTTCAATAATACCCTCGTTACCATCACCGATATGAACGGCAACGCGATCTCCTGGTCGAGCGCGGGCTCCCTCGGGTTCCGCGGTTCGAGAAAGGGCACACCCTTCGCAGCGCAGATGGCGGCAGAGACCGCTGCAAAGGCTGCAAAGGAACACGGGCTTCGTTCGGTCGAAGTGTATGTCAAGGGCCCCGGCGCGGGCAGAGAGTCCGCCATCCGTGCGCTGGCAAACTGCGAGCTTGAGGTCACCCTCATCTCCGATGTTTCGCCCATCCCTCACAACGGATGCCGTCCCCCCAAGCGCAGAAGAGTGTAAGGCAAGGAGAAAGCAATGGCAATCAACAAGTATCATAAAATGAAGAGATGCAGATTCCTTGAGCTCGATCCCGCCGCAGTCGGATGCTACAAAAAGTCCATCCGCACCTCGGGCAGAAAGTCGAGAAAGGTCTCTGAATACGGCATCCAGCTTCGCGAAAAGCAGAGAGCAAAGTTCATCTACTGCGTCAGCGAGAAGCAGTTTAGAAAGTACTATGACATGGCGGATCGCATGAAGGGCGTCACGGGCGAGAACATGCTCTCCCTTTTGGAGCGCCGCCTCGACAACGTCGTCTATCGCCTCGGCTTTGCGTCGACCCGCCTTCAGGCACGTCAGCTCGTCAGCCACGCGCACTTTACCGTCAACGGCAAGAAAGTGGACATCCCTTCCTATATCGTCAAGGCCGGGGACGTCATCCAGGTGCGTGAGAACAAAACCAAGAACGCTTATTTCGAACAGGTCAAGAACTCGAAGGCGCCCAACATGCCCAAGTGGCTGGAAGGCGACCTCGAGAAGTTGGAAGGAAAAGTTCTCGAGCTTCCCAAGAGGGAGGACATCGATACCCAGATCGCGGAGCACATGATCGTCGAGTTG
>CALVWM010000082.1 GCA_944367185.1 uncultured Clostridia bacterium
AACTCTATTTTACCACAGATTTGTATGAACTCCTTTTTTTCTCCCTCTTCTGTTGCACTTAATAGTATAATTCACCGAATGCAAAAAGACAGCCCCGCATGCGGGGCTGTCTTCATCTCTTGTTTCCTTCTCGTTTACTCCTCGGAAGGCGTTTCCGGAGCTTCCCCGGCGGGATCATCTCCGGCAGGCGCCTCTTCCGCAGGTGCAGCGGGAACGCTTTCTGCGGGAGTCTCAGCCGCGGGCGCTTCGCCCGCCTCTTCGGCGGAGATCTCATCCGCAGCCTCGTCCGCTTCCCCGGCAGGCGTTTCCTCCGATGTCCCGGCAGATGCCTCGTCGGCAGGCTCCGTGACCACAGCGGGTACGGCGGGCGCCGAATCGTTCATCGCGTAGACGTCGACGTCCTCGTCGTCGGTCGTATCGACTTCCATGAGCTCAGGCTTCTCTTCCGTGCCCTTCTTGCGCTTATGCAGGACGACGAGCACGACTGCAAAGCCTGCGCCCAGCACGACGACGGCGATCGCCACGCCGATGAGCGCCCATGCCCAGCCGGGCAGTCCTTCTTCCTCCACCGTCTCCTCGGTGTAGCGCTCCAGATAGTTCTGCCAGTAGTCGGCAAGCGTCTCCGCATCGTCCTCGGTCATCACGCCGAGCATGTTGGTGTACGTGCTGAGCTTGGCGGTATCCAGGTAATTCTCGCCGAAGAAGTCGATCGCGTCCTCGCTGGTGCCGTCCACAAACGCGCGGAACGCCTCCTGCTCTTCCTCGGAATAGAGATAGGTATTGCGTCTGCCGAAGCTCTCTGCTTCCTCGATATTCGCAAAGACCTGCTCGCTCTCGCCCGTGTAGAAGAAGTAGCGGATCGCAGAGGAGAGCTTGCTGTTGCCCTCTTCCGTAAGCGTCTCCAGATAGCCGTCCTCGCCGACGACCGTCTCATAGCGCTCGTTGAACGCCTCTACTTCGGCGTTGTCCATGAGGCCGTTTTCTCCGTTCAGGTCGATCGTCCAGACATAGGTGTAGGAGGTGGAGCTGAACGTCTCGGCGTTGATATAGAACACGACGCCGTCCACGACTTCATAGTTATACCAGCCGGATGCGTGCTCTGCCTGCAGGACGCGGACGGGCTGATATGCCGAATAGTCCGCACCCGAGGGCGTGAGCGAGTTGTAATACTCCGGTTCGCCGTTGTAGACCGCGCGCTCGATGGAGAGCCCGTTGTCCGTCGTGCAGGTGTAATAGACATAGTCGTACGTCTCGGACGAGGTATTGTCCAAATGGGTCAGGACCGCGCCCGAAGCGCCCGTCGCAATGCGCAGGCTGGTATCGCCGTTCCTGCCGTTCTCTGCCTTGGTGCCGAGTCCGTCGTTGACGACGTCCACCCGGCGGATCTCGCCGTCGCTGTTGACATAGAGATAGTGGTGCTTGACGTTGCCGTCCTCTTCGATGTAGAAGTAAGCAGACGTGCTCGCGTTGGAGGTGTCCGCAGCGCTTGCGACGACTTCCAGCTTGCCGTCCGTCGCGCTCTCCGAATAGACGCTGTTGCCCGTGACGGAATTCCAGTCGGGGGCTTTGACGTCCTCCACGGAGAGATAGTACAGCTCGCCCGACGTGCCGACGGAGCTGCCCGACGTGGGCACTGCCGTGCGCACGAAGTAGATGCCGTCGTTGGTGTACGACTGCAGCGTGTAGCTGTAGCGCCAGATGGAGCGGTTGTCCTCCGTGACGTCTTGATTGAACTGGGTCACGTCGTCGTTGACGGAGATGCCGTCCAGCACGATCTCGCCGAGGTTGACATAGGGCGCATTGCCCTCGTTCTCCTCATCCAGGTACGCCTGATCCCAGGTATACTCGTAAGGCGCCTCGGTCGCGTCGGCGCGGACGCGGTAGATCTGATTGTACTCATATGCCTGCGGGCTGTCGCTGTCCAGTCTGTCCGAGACGTCCATCGTATAGTAGATGTAAGGATCGGTGACGTCCTCGCTGTTGACGGCATATGCCGTGGTGCCCTCCGCAAGCGTGACGCTCGTCCCCGCCGCCGTGTTGTAGGAGATGAGATCGTCCTCCTCCTCGTACACGACATAGACGGCGCCGTCCACTTCGACGAAGCGGTAGATTGCGGCGTTGTCGGCAATACGGAAGTAGAACTGCATGTCCGACCCGTCGAGCGCGGTGCTTCTGAAATCGAGGTAGGTGTTGTCCACCTGACCGGCGGTATTGCCCATGTTGTTGGGCGTCGCGTAATAGATACGGCCGCCGTAGATGTAGATGCCGGAGGTGTAGTCCGCCGCGACCATGAGCGAGGGGATGACCGTCTCCGCCTCGTTGACGCCCGCTTTGATGTCGGACATCTTCGCACGCATCAGCGCGCCCTTGACGGGCGTGCCGTAGGTGTTGTCCGAGGTGTGCGTCTCAACGCCGTTGATGAAGTAGACATACTCCCCCTTCTGCACGACGAAACCGCCCTGCGAGACGACTTCCGCGTCCGCTGCGGGCCCGTCCGAGAGCGGAGTGAACGAATATCCGCACGCCGCCATGGACGCCGCGGACGCCGCCAGCAGCGAGCAAGCGGCGAGAATGCTGAATTTTCTGAATATTTTACGCATAGAAACAGTCCTTCGATCTTGCGGGGATCCCCGTTCTAACGATACGCATTTCATTATATACTAAAACAGGGGTTTTGGCAATCAAAAACCCGTGAATGTTGCGGTTTTCTTTGAGAAAATTTGCAAAAAAGAGGTTGACGTCATGGAAAAATTCGGCATTTTTGAGTTGCTCGACGCCCTTTCCGCACTCTCCGGCATGCGATCGGACACGCCGGAGGATACGAAGGAGAACGCACCCGCTTCCGCGCCGCCCGCGCCCGTCGGGGACGCCCGGGCAGAGGCGGGGGATGCGTCCGGCACGCCGCAGGCGACACAGCCGCCCCGGACCGATCGGGTCTCCCCGCAAAGCCGCAGCGCTCAGGCGGACGCCGCGCCGCAGGCACTGAACGAGCAAGACCGCAACGCCCGTGCGCTGTCCGACTTCCTCGCCCGCCACGAGCGCATCCGCAAAAACGCGGAAAAGAACAAGTAACTGCCTGCGAAACGACGCGCAATACCCGCCCGCGCCGCCGCGCTTTGTGCGGCGGCGCGGGCGGACGCGCAAATACGGGCTCCTCATCTGTTGCACTTCATTGTTCAATCCAACAAAACAAACAAAGACCTGTCCCGCAGGACAGGCCTTTTTCCCGAATTTTAACGCTTGGAGAACTGGGGCGCGCGACGTGCCTTCTTGAGACCGTACTTCTTGCGCTCCTTGACGCGGGGATCGCGCGTCAGGAAGCCCGCCTTTTTGAGAGCAGGACGCGTTTCCGGCTCGGACTGAAGAAGCGCTCTTGCAATGCCGAGACGAATGGCGCCTGCCTGACCGGTATAACCGCCGCCGATGACGTTGACATAGACGTCATACTTGCCCTCCGCCGAGACCTCGGCAAGGGGCTGCTTGACGATGTACTGAAGGGTGCCCATGGGGAAGTAATCCTCCAGCGCGCGGTCGTTGATGACGATGGCGCCGCTGCCCGAAGGGATGAGCCTGACGCGGGCGATCGCCTTCTTACGGCGACCCGTACCCCAGAATTGCAGTTTTTTCTTCGCGTTTACCTTTGCCATACCGTAACCTCACTCAGAAAAGTTTCAGCGCTTCGGGTTTCTGCGCCGCGTGGTTGTGCTCCGCGCCCTTGTAGATGCGAAGCTTCTTGATCATCTGCCTGCCGAGAGAGTTCTTGGGCAGCATGCCGCGGACTGCCTCGTAGACTGCCAGATCGCTTCTCTCTGCGATCAGCTTGCCGTACGCGACTTCCTTGAGTCCGCCGATGTAGCCCGTGTGATAGCGGTAGTACTTGTTCTCCAGCTTCTTGCCGGTGAGCAGCACCTTATCGCTGTTGATGATGATGACGAAGTCGCCCGTATCCACGTTGGGCGTATAGGAAGGCTTATTCTTCCCGCGCAGGATGGATGCGACTTTGGACGCGAGCCTGCCGAGAGGAACGTTCGTCGCATCGACGACGTACCACTTTCTCTCGACCGTCCGGGCGTTTGCCATATAGGTTTTCATAAGTCTTTGACTCCTTGGGTTTCTGATGGTTCTGTCTTTGAAAATTGCCTCGGTTGGCCCGCAAAACGGGGAAGAGCGGGCGGGTTTTATCCCTTTATCCGATGATTACTGTTTCATTATAGGCTTTCGCAAAAATTCCGTCAAGCTGTTTTGCCTCGCGAAATTGAGTTTTTTTGCGTTTTTCAAAAAAATTTTGCGAACATATCTTTTCCTGCCCGAAACCGCCGGAAAATAAGCCGTATGCCCAGGGATCGCACGGAGTCACCGTCAATTTTACTTTACAAAGCGTGCAAACGCATCGAAGTGCGGCGCGGGGGAAGGCGAATTTCCTTCCCCCGCGCCGCAGACAAAGAAATTTTAATTTTTCTCGCGAGGCGGGAGTTTTTTGACGACCCTTGCGGGATTGCCGACGGCGAGGCTGTCGGAGGGGATGTCTTTGACGACCACGCTGCCGCCGCCGATGACGACGTTGTCCCCGATCGTGACGCCCGGCATGACCTTGACGCCGCCGCCGAACCAGACGTCGCTGCCCACCGTGATGGGAAGCCCCTTTTCTACGCCCTTGTTACGCGTGGCGGCGTCCAGCGGGTGATTGACCGAATAAAAACCGCACTGGGGCGCGATGAAGATATTGTCGCCGAAGGTGATGGGCGCGCAGTCGAGAAAGACGCAGTCGTAGTTGGCAAAGAAATTGTCGCCCGCGCGCAGGTTGAAACCATAATCGACGCGGATATTCTTCTCGACAACGGGATTTGTGCCAAGACTGCCGAACAATTCGCGCAGGATCTCCTCCCGCCGCGCCGTCTCGGTGCGCTTGGTCTCGTTGTATTCGTCGCACAGCTCCACCGCGCGCACGTGCGCCGCATAGATCTCTGGGTCGGAATAATCGTACAGCTGCCCCGCCTTCATCTTTTCCAGTTCCGTCATTGTTTGCTCCTTATGTTATGGTTTGATGATTATCTTGCGCGCGGAAGTTGAACAAATTCCCAGCCCTTCCGCTCCTTCGTCGCCGCAAACTTTGCTTTCAGGACTTTGCGCAAGTGCAAAGTCCAATGTTGCGCCGTTGCGGCTCCTCTTCGCAAAAATCTTTTCTTCGAAAATATTTTTGCGAGGTATTATTGTTTTTTCAATTTTCATGGCTTCAGGGGAGGCTTTTGCGCCTTTTGCTATAATTACGGCGCAAGCAAAACCACGCTTTTGCGCAGCGCGCCCCTATTTGCGCGTCCAGCGCTTGAGAGAGAGGGTGAATCGCCGCAAACTATAATTGTAAGCCCTTCCTGTTTG
>CALVWM010000083.1 GCA_944367185.1 uncultured Clostridia bacterium
GTCGCGGTCCCATTTGAGATCTTCTCCGTCATAAGCATTTTCGCTCCACTCGATCTCGATGGGCGGCTCGACGGGATCGACCACATATTCGATCTCCATGTATGTATCATCGGGCGCCTGACGGTTTTCAAAATAATATGCCGCATTCGTCAGTTCTACTCTCACCGTATAAGTGCCTGCATCGCACACGGTGATCGTACCGGCTTGCGTATCAAACGGAACGCTCGCCTGTGAGCCGGAAAGGCTGACGCTTGCAATTTTCATGATGTCGGAATTGTAGTTGACAATAGAGGCAGTCTGATCGGTTCCTTCCACCTCATTGTTTTCCGTGACCGAATATTTATATTCACCGACGCCAAGGAAATAGACTTGAGAGATCGACACGCGGGAGACAGCGATCTGTCTTCTTACAGTAACGGTCTCGCCGTTCTCCGAATAAGAAAAGATAACCTGGCCGCGCCCGCCGTCATACACAAAGCCCTCATAAGGATTGCCTTCCTCGTCCGTCGTTTCCCCGGAAGCATCGGCATACTGCACTGTCACCATGGAGAGCGGTATCTCAAAGGTATTGCCCCAAGGATCATCCTCGTACTCAACCTGTAAAACCCATGCAGCAGGATCGATCTCGGAAAAAGCGACAACCGTTCCCGGCGCCGTAGTAATACGGATCGCCGAAGGAGCTGCGGGCTGAATATCGGGAATCTCCAGCGTACAAGAGATGTTTGATATCTCGTCACCGATAAAGCGGCGGACAGTGATCTCCTTGCTATAAGGCTGTGTCTGCCCAGCCCGGGATGGCGTGAGCTGCCCTTCGAGGACAAATTCTTCCGACCCCGCAGTCGTACCTTCCCCGGCCCAAGTCCAACGCGTGACCTGAACCATATCCTTGACATCAAATTCAAGGGAGGAATAGGAATAGAGCATCGTTGAGCCATCGTTCACATATTCCGCCGTGATCGACCGAACAGCATCATTGCGAACAGGTTCTCCGGACATCTCAAATGTCGCTTCAGAGGTAACAGTTCCGCAAACGATTCGGAATGTGTTCGTCTCGATTGCTCCGTCCTCAAATACGCCCACAACTTCGAACTCATCCGGGTCAAGCTCGTACGTCTCCCCGTCTGACCCCGTGGCCGTAACGGCGAGCGCAGCTTTATTGTCCGCATACGACGAATCCGTCGTAACGGTACCTGTCAGATCAACGCCTGTAATTTCCGTGACCGTGACATTCTCAGGAAGCGCAAGAACACTGACACCGCCGCCCTCGGACAGCGCCGCCCCCTCCCCCGTTTCTTCCGCACGCGCAGAGATCGTTCCGAGCGAAACGCACGCGAAGAGCGTCGTGACAAACAGCGCCATCAGCATGAGAAATCTTGCCCAGAATAATTTGCCTTTGCTTTTCATGATCTTCTCCTCCCTCACTTTTGCGCGAACAGGCCCGTCCAAAGCCCGCACCTTCCGCGCATCCGGATCCGACTCGGATCCTCTCAGGTATTGCCGGCAGTCCGCATTTGCGTCCTGCTGAAAGTTTCATCATTCTGCTTATCTACCGATATGCAAACCCGCCCCGACAAAGAACAAGTTTGCAGCCGTTGCTGGAAAATATTTCCAGTTTCGCTGGTAGTCTATCTTTATGATACACTAACCAATTATATTCTACTATTAACTGGCGGCTTTGTCAATGCTTTTGCGCAAAAAAATTTTGAAAAAACACAACTTTTTTTCATGAATTTTTTCATTTTTTTGACAACTTTGTAAACGATTGACACTCCTATGCTTCCAAAAACTTGAAAATTTGTCAAAAACTGTCAGATATGCCGACCCGCCGTTTGAAAAAAAACGGGGCGCCCTTTGCGGATCCCCGCAAAGGGCGCCCCGTCGTTCCGAGACAAACGCTTCCGTTCTTGAATGCTGCGCGTGCGCACATGCCGCACGACCGACCTGCCTCATCAGAGCGCGCAGATCTTCCCGTCCTCGATTTTGATCTTTGCCGAAAGGCGGATGTCCTCACTCGACGCGCCGACCATGATCTTATAGACGCCGTCCGTGACGACCCACTTGTCCTGCGAGGTTGACCAGTGCGCAAACGCGCGCATGGGCAGGGTCAGAACGACGATCGTTTTCTCCCCCGCCCTGACGACGGGCTTGACAAAGTCTTTGAGTTCGCGCGTCGGGCGATAGACGAGGGGCGCGCACTCATGCACGTACACCTGCGCCGCCTCCGCGCCGTCCCGTTCGGAGATGTTTTCGATGCAAAAACTCACGCGCACGCCCGTCTCCATGGGCTGAAGGGCAAGGTCGGAGTAGTCAAACATCGCATAGCTCAGCCCGTAGCCGAAGGGAAAGAGGACGGGCATGTCATGGCTGGTAAAATAGCGGTAGCCGACGTCCAGCCCTTCCTGATAGCGCGTGACGCCCGCGCTCACAAAGCCCTCGGCGGCGGGGACGTCCGTCAATTCGTACGGGAAGGTCTCGCTCGTCTTGCCGCTGAAGTTGCGCGCGCCCGTCAGAAGATCTGCAAGCACCGCGTCGCCCCCCATGCCGGGGAAGCCCGCGTACACGACTGCCGCGACGCGATCGACCCAGCGGCTCATGTCCACCGCCGCGCCCGCAAACAGCACGACGATCGTATTTGCATTCTCCTCCGCCGTCTCTAAAATCAGCCGCTCCTGCACCTCGGGCAGACGCATGCTGCGGCGGTCTCCCTCTTCAAACTCCAGCAAGTTCCCCGTGCCGACGCAGACGAGATTGACCGCGCTCTCTGCCGCGTTCATGCGCGCGCGGCGCATATCCATGCGCACCGACCAGACGGTGTCGACCGCGCAGCCCTGCTCGTAGACGTTCTCCACCCCGCGCGCCGAAAGCTGCGCGGGGAGATCGAAGGAAGCGTCCTTCCAGACAACCTGCGACGAGCCGCCGCCCGCGAGCGTCCTCACGTCGTCCGGCTTTGCATAGTACCCGCAGACTGCCGCTTTGATCCCCTTTTCGAGGGGCAGGACGCCATCGTTTTTGAGCAGGACGACGCCCTCCGCCGCGATGTTCTTTGCCGCCTCGGCGCGCTCCGCCTCCGTGCGTTTGGGTGCGCGCTGCTCCCGCATGCTCAGGACGCGCTCGCCCAGCGCCAGCACGCGCGCCGCGCAGGCGTCGATCTCCGCTTCCGTGATCTTGCCCGCCTCATAATCTGCGACGAGCCGCTCATAGTTGCGCTCGTTGAAGGGCATTTCGACGTCCAGCCCCGCCTTTGCTGCGACGGTCCGATCGCGCACCGCGTCCCAGTCGGAGATGATCGCGCCGTCAAATGCGAACTCGCCCCTCAGAACATCGTAGCCCTTCTTATATTCCGAGCCGTATGTCCCGTTGATGCGGTTGTAGCTGCACATGACGGCGACGGGCCGCGCCTCGCAGGCGATCTCGAAGGGGCGATAGTAGATCTCGCGCAGGGTGCGCTCATCCACGTCGCTCGACTGGTGCAGACGGTCGAACTCCAAATTGTTGCAGCAGAAGTGCTTGACGCACGCGCCCACGCCGCACGACTGCACGCCCGCGACATAAGCCTTTGCGAGCGTTCCCGCGAGGCAGGGATCCTCCGAAAAATACTCGAAATTGCGCCCGTTCAGGGGGTTGCGCTTGATATTGACGCCGGGGCCGAGCAGCAGATCGACATTCCGCTCCGCCGCGTCGTCGCCGAGGCACTCGCCCATCAGACGGGCGCAGTCCTCGCTCCAGGTGTTGGCGAGCATCTGTACCGAGGGGTATGCGACGGCGGACCAGGTCTCCCATGTGCCGTTCTCCGCCTGATACATGGTGCGCAGTCCGACGGGGCCGTCCGACATGGAGACGGCGGGCAGTTTTCCGCCGAAGTCCTCCGTATGCCACGAGCCTTTGCCGCAGATGAGCCGCAGTTTTTCCTCTATCGTGAGATCGCTGAGTTTCATACATTTCCTCCGAGTTTTTTGCGCTTTTCATTATACCCGAATCCTGCCCGAATGTCCACCCTTCGGCACAAAAAAGAGGCGGCGAAACACAAATTTCTGTCGGCTGCACCCCTGTCCCGAAACGCCGAAAGCGCGCCGCGGCAATTTGCCGCGGCGCGCTTTCGGAAAAATGATTGACTTACTCCGCCGAGCGTTCTTTGATCTCGACGTTGTATTTCTTGGAATCCTTGGGGGTCGCGGCGCGCACGAGCGTGCGGAGCGCCTTGGCGATCTTCCCCTGCTTGCCGATGACCTTGCCCATGTCCGAATCGGACAGGAGCACGGTGATCGTGATGGCGTCCTCCGTCTCTTCGACCTCGTAGGAGACGTTCTCCTTGTCTTCGGCGAAGCGATTGACGATATATTTGACGAGTTCCAGCATTTTATGCCTCCTTTTTGATTACGGTGTGTTTGGGGAAAGGAGCAAAAATCGAGCTTACTTCTTTTTCTTCGTCTTGGTCTTGGAAGGCGAGAGCTTGGTGGGCTTTTCCATCGCGCCGGCGCGGATGAGCAGGCTTCTGACGGTCTCGGTGGGCTGAACACCCTTTGCGAGCCACTCTTTCGCCTTCTCCACATCCACGGTGAGCGTGACGGGCTCGGACTTGGGATCATAGAAGCCGATCTTCTCGATATACTCGCCCGTTGCCGCCTTGCGCGCATCCACCACGACGATACGATACACGGGGGACTTCTTGTCGCCCATGCGTACCAATCTCATTTTGACCATTGTACTTACCTCCGGAATATTCTCTGAAATTATCTGCAACCCGCGCGGGGTGTGCTTGCCGTTTTGTCAGAATGGCAGGCGCATCTTGCCCTTGCCGCCCTTTAACTGCTTCATCAAGAGCTTGGTCTGCTCGAACTGTTTTAGTAGCTGGTTGATCTCCTGCACCGTCGTCCCCGATCCCAGCGCGATCCTGCGCTTGCGGGAGGAGTTGATGATGGAAGGATTGTCGCGCTCCTTGGGCGTCATGGAGAGGATGATCGCGCGGATGCGCTCGATGCGCTTTTCGTCCACGTCCCCCTCTTTGATTTTTAGTTTGCTCCCCGGGAGCATGCTCATGAGCGCGCTCGCGCCGCCCATTTTCTTGAGCGCCTCGAACTGGTCGAGGTAGTCGGCGAGCGTGAAGGAATTTTCGCGCATCTTGCGCTCCAGGTCCTTTGCCTGCTGCTCCGTGACCGCCTCCTGCGCCTTTTCGATGAGCGAGAGAACGTCGCCCATGCCCAGGATGCGGGACGCCATGCGGTCGGGATAGAAGGGCTCGAGATCGGTGAACTTCTCGCCCACGCCGATGAACTTAATGGGCTTGCCCGTGACCGCCTTGATGGAGAGGCACGCGCCGCCGCGCGTATCGCCGTCCAGCTTGGTGAGGATGAC
>CALVWM010000084.1 GCA_944367185.1 uncultured Clostridia bacterium
GCGATGGGCATCACGGGCACGGACGTCGCCAAGGGGGCGGCAGACATGACGCTGACGGACGACAACTTTGCGACCATTGTCGACGCGGTCAAGGAAGGCAGGGGCATCTACTCCAACATCAAGAAGGTGGTCGGCTTCCTGCTGGGAACGAACATCTCCGAAGTCATCGTCGTGTTCCTCTGTATGTGCATCTTCCAGATCTCGCCCTTCATCTCCATTCAGCTGCTGTGGATCAACCTCATCGGCGACTCCCTGCCTGCCGTCGCGCTGGGCATGGAAAAGCTGGAGCCGGACGTCATGGATCAGAAGCCGCGCCGCAAGGATGAGAGCATCTTCGCACACGGCTACGGCATTCAGATCGTGTTGCAGGGCTGTATGTTTGCAGGGCTTGCGATCGCAAGCTATTGCATCGGTCGCTTCGGGTTTGGTTGGAATCCCGATCCGCACGAGGTCGGTGAGGTTCTCGCGCAGGCGAATGCAGCAAAGCTGAGTGCGGCGACCTTCTTCGTGCTCGCGCTCTCGCAGTCGCTGCACGCGTACAACATGCGCTCGGGACACTCCCTCTTCAAGATCGGCCCCTTCTCCAACAGGGTGCTCAACTGGGTCACGCTGCTTGCGCTTGCGCTGATCGCCTTCGTGCTGTTCACGCCCGGCGTCATGTCGGTGTTCGGCTTTGGCGATGATTACCTGCCCGGGCCGATGTACCTCATCGGCATCGGACTCTCCATCGTTCCCATCATCGTCATGGAGATCGCCAAGGCGTTCGATCTGGTCAGACACCATAAATAAGACGGAACATCATAAAACGCAAAAACGGGCGCAGTATGCACCCGTTTTTTTGTACAAACTTAGTTGTAATTATTGACATTACAATCATTTTGTGTTATTCTATTGCTGTAATAAACTTGATTACAACAAGGAGAAATATATGCAGGACGATCAGGCAAAGCTCGAGCGCATCAAAGGGGAGCTGGCGCAGGCGGACGCCGTTCTCATCGGCGCGGGCGCGGGACTTTCCGCGGCGGCGGGGTTTCCCTACGCGGGTGCGCGCTTTGAAACATATTTTCATGACTTCGAGGAAAAGTACGGCTTTCACGACATGTATTCGGGCGGCTTTTATCCCTTCCCGACGCCCGAGGAGTTCTGGGCGTACTGGTCGCGTAACATCTATGTCAACCGCTACGATCAGCCCGCCGGCAAACCGTACGAGGATCTCCTTAGGCTGGTGCGCGGCAAAAACTACTTCGTGCTGACGACCAACGTCGACCACCGCTTTCAGGTCGCGGGGTTTGAAAAGGAGCGGCTCTTCTATACGCAGGGGGATTACGGGCTCTTCCAATGTTCGGAGCCTTGTCATCAGACAACCTACGACAATGAGGCGCAGATCCGTGCGATGCTCGCCGCGCAGAAGGACATGCGCATTCCGTCTTCGCTCGTGCCCCGTTGTCCCAGATGCGGCAAGCCGATGACGTACAATCTGCGCGTGGACGAACGCTTCGTCGAGGACGCGGGCTGGCATGCCGCGGCGGAGCGCTATCACGCGTTTGTCGAGGCGTACGGGGGCGGGCGCATTCTGTTTCTCGAGCTGGGCGTTGGCGGCAATACGCCGGGCATCATGAAGTACCCCTTCTGGCGGATGGCGCTCAGAAACAAACAGGCGACATATGTCTGCATCAACCTCGGCGAGGCATTTGCCCCGCGCGAGATCGGGCGGCGCTCTCTCTGCCTGAATGCGGACATCGCCGTCGTCCTTTCGGCGTTGCAGGCATAAAAAGCGCGCGGGCCTTTTGGCGGGAAAAATCCTTCAATTTTCGCTGGTATCGCGGGGAAGAACCCTCGGTTTGGTTAGCACAAGCTGTCAAAATGGGGAGATAAAATGTTGACAATGCCCTTCGATTCAGGTATAATGAACGGAGAGATAAAACATTTACGCGGCGGAACGTTTTGCAAATTGCGGCTGGTGCGCATCCCGGAAAGAGGAACGCGCCGCGTATGTGGAGGGGACATGTCAGAAACCGAAGTCAAGGAAGAGGAGAATACGATCAGGCTGGGCGAGATCTTCCACATGCTCTGGAAAAACAAGATCCTGATCGCCATCATCACGGCAGTCGTATTCCTCATCGGCGTCATCTATACCTTCTGGGTCGTGGAGCCGCAGTACCGTTCCAGCTCGATGGTGCTTGTCGCCGTCACGCAGCAGTCGACGTCTACGGGTAACGAAGGCGCCGTGGATTATACCAACTCCCTGCGTGTGGTCAATACAGTCGCGCGGTTGGTACAGGAGGACGTCGTGCTCGATCCTGTGGCAGAGGAGTTCGATCTCTCCTCATCCGGTCTTTCGGAGATGATCTCCGTTTCGAGCGACGAGGACAGCTTTATCATCATCATCTCGGTGGAGTGCGGCGACAGCATGCTCTCCATGGAGCTTGCCAATGCACTCGCGGGGCAGCTCGTGGAGACGATGGAAATGGAAGGGTTCGTCGATCTGCGCGCCAATCTGACGCAGACCTCGACTGCAAAACACGGCGTGTATTCTTCGCCCAACAAGCCGCTCTATCTCGTCATCGCCTTTGTCGGCGGACTGGTGCTTGGCTGTATCGTGGCGCTTGTACTGGAATTCTGCTCCACCAAATTCCGCAGCAGAAAGGATATCGAGAGCGGGCTGGGCGAGCGCGTCGTCGGTTTCTTTGTCGACGACAAGATGACGGAAGGGCATAAACTCAAAGGAGGGAAGGGCGATGTTCCGCGTCCGCACGCGGCGCTGCTTCCCGCAACATTGCGCAACTATGAGCCGTACAACAAGCTCTTTACCAATATCAAGTACGCGAACGTAGATAATCCCTACAAGGTGATCATGGTCACTTCCTCGCAGGAGTGCGAGCTCAAGTCGACGATCGTCGCCAATTTTGCCTGCGCGCTTGCGTACAATGCGCAGCGCGTCCTGCTCATCGACATGGACCTGAGAAAGTCCGCCATCCACAAGCTGTTCAAGGTCTCCCGTGAGCACGGCATCGTGGACTATGTGGCGGGGAAGACGGCGAAAGAATCGATCATCAAGCACACCTCGGAGAAGGTGGACGTCATCACCGCGGGCAGCAGCGTGCTCAATCCGCTCGTCATCATCGAGTCGGTGCGCTTTGGCCAGTTGCTTGGCGAACTTCGGCAGCAGTATGACTACATCCTGCTCGACACCCCTCCCGTGCTCGCCTGCTCGGATGCCTGCGCGATCAGCAAGGTATGCGACGGCGTTCTGTTCAACCTCTCCTTCCGCGATACCAAAAAGAAGCAGGCGGCGCTTGCGCTTGCCACCCTGCAAGAGGTCGATGCCGATGTGATCGGCGTCAATGTGACCAAGGCGACGGTGGATAAGCACGGCAGCGACGCGTACTACTATTATTACAGCAACTCGGGCTATTACAGCAAAGACATGACGGCGCAGACGAAGGAGGCAGGCAAGAGTCAATCTTCCGCTGCGGGAAGCGCCTCCAAAAAAGGTTTCAAATCGCGCCGCAAGTGAGCCATGACGGATATTCACAGTCATCTTTTGTACGGTGTGGATGACGGAGCGACGTCCCTGGAGATGGCGCGGGCGCTCCTTGCACAGTACGCGGCGAGCGGCGTCGACAGCGTGATCTGCACCCCGCACCAGAACAAAACGCTGCGTCGGACAGATGTGCTTCGGAAAAGGTTTTCCCTCTTCCAAGGGGAGGCGGCAACCACCGTCAGGCTGTATTTGGGGGCGGAGATCTATTATTATGAGGACATGGCGGACGATCTGAAGTCGGGTGAGCTTCTCACCATGAACGGTACGCCGTACGTCCTTGTGGAGTTTTCCTTGCACAACGAGGAGCGTATTCCCGATGCCGTGTACGAGCTCTCGATCGCGGGATACAGACCCATCGTGGCGCATATTGAGCGGTACGGGTATCTCACCCGCGACGGCCTCTTTGAGATCCGCGAGAACGGCGGACTCTTTCAGGTCAATGCGCGCGCGTTTGAGCACCGGTCCTGCGCAAAGCTGCTTAAATTTTTACTGAAACATGAGATGCTGGACTTTGTCGCATCCGACTGCCATCGCGATGCCGAGCGGAACGTCGATTTTACCGCAGCGAAGGCGTATATCCTCAAAAAATTTCCCGGGCAGTACGAAAAGCTGTTTGGAAACAACGGAAAAATTTTTCTGACATAAAAAGATCCGCGCATCGAGCGGATCTTTTTCATACGCAACAGGGGCGGCGGGCGCCAAAGCGCCCGCCGCCCCGATTGTTGCCGCGATGTGATCACATGACCGCGTCCGCCATGGTGTAGCCCTCGAGCGAATTTTGTCTGACCTGAATGCAGACGTACTTGATCGCGCTGTCCGCTGCGGCGAAGAACTGCCGCTTTGCCGCGGGGGCGATGCACAGCCAGTCGCCCGCCTTCAGAGCGACTTCCTCACCGTCGATGACCGCCTTGCCTGCGCCTTCAAGGATGCCGTAGATCTCCTCGTTGCACTTGTGCGAATGGACAAAGGGAACGCCTGCGCCCGCGGGCAGAAGGTTGATGCTCACCTCTGCGCCCGTCAGGGAGAGTGCGTCGTGAAGTTCGCTGCGCGCCCCGTCGGCGACGCTGACTTTGCTGTAATTGGACATATATTTTACCTCCGGATCTGATTGTACCCGTATTGTAGCGCAAACGGTTACGACTGTCACGGTCGTTACAATTTGATTACTCACATATATTTTTGTAACTTGGTATATTTTTAATACCAATGGACTTGACAGAGAGAAGAAGTTGGGGTATAATCACAAAAAAGGAGGCCATACATGCTGACGAAAGACGAACTGCCCGAATGTCCCGTTGCCACCACGGTACAGCTGATCGGCAATAAGTGGAAGCTGCTGATCATCCGCAATCTGCTGGACCGTCCGCAGCGGTTTACCGAACTGAAGAACGGCGTCCCGGGGATCTCGCAGAAGGTGCTCACCGACAACCTGCGCGCCATGGAGAGCGACGGGATCGTCTCGCGCGAGGTATTTGCCGAGGTCCCGCCGCGCGTGATCTATTCTTTGACCGACATAGGGCAGTCCCTTCTGCCCATCATCGACGCAATGGCGGACTGGGGCAACAGCTACAAGCGCTGTATCTGAAGATTTCCGATGAAGCCGCTCGAGCAACGTATTATCTTGCTCATATTGGACGTGCGCCGCGTCGTCGGAAGCTTTCTGCAAGCAGAGCCTCCTCCTCGCGTCGGGCGTAAGGAGCGAAGCGACGGAATAGCGTATCGTTCGCCGCATTCTGCGGCGCGATCGCGTCACCC
>CALVWM010000085.1 GCA_944367185.1 uncultured Clostridia bacterium
TCGACAGGAATTGAACCTGCATGGTGTGAACCACAAGATCCTTAGTCTTGCGCGTCTGCCAGTTCCGCCACGACCGCTTTTCGCTTGACAGCTTTCATATAATACTCCAATTAAAAGCAAAAGTCAAGCCTTATTGATACAAAATCTGATAATTTTTCTTGAAATGATAAACTTTTTTTTCGTAGCAGCGCGTCTCCGCGTACGGTATGGATTGTAAGGTAACTCCGTCATCGGAATACGTCGGGTCGCGCAGCCATGCAGATACATTCCCCTCGCCCGCATTATATGCACAAACCGCCGTACGCTCATCGGGAAAACGCTCCAAGAGATATTTTACATACAAGCAGCCCACCGTGACGTTGTACCTGCCGTCATACAGGGTCCTGCCCTGACGATCCAAGGCATACTTCACACCGACAAATTCCGCCGTCGACGGCATCAGCTGCATAAGCCCGATCGCACCCGATTTGCTGACAGCGCTTTCGTCAAATCCGCTCTCCGCCTTCATGATCGCGTAGATAAGCGCGGGCTCCACTCCGCATTGCTCTACAATGTCGCGGTACGGACGGCGATACAGGCGGTGCAGAATGAGGAGAACAGACGCCAGCGCAATCGAAAGTGTCGCCAAAAAGACCGTCATGCGGTACACAACCTTCATAATACAGAGTATGTGCATCCGTGCGAGATCTTTCGCGCGTTTACAAAATATGCAATTTCTCGAGAGTTTGTATGACGGCACGCCGAAGTGCCTCGTGCGAACCGTTATTTTCAACGATCAGGCAACCTGTGCTCTCCAACCAGTCGGGATCGAATTGCTGTGCCATGCGCAGCAACACCTGCTCTCTTGTGGCGCCGTCTCTTTGCATGACCGCACAAATGCGCGCCTCCCGCTCACGGCGTACGGCAATGATCCGATCGAAAAGCGGCGCATATCCTCCTTCAAACAGCAGAGGAACTTCCCCGAATGATACGGGATGTCTGCTCATATCCTCCAAAAGTTGTTTCATGATACGGGGATGAGAGATCTCATTGAGCCGCTGCAGCGCGACGCTGTCTGCAAAAACACGTGCGGTAATCTTTGCTTTATCCGGCGTTCCCTCCGTCAGACAATCGGGAAATACTTCTCTCAGGACCGACAGATAGGACGCATCCTGCCAAAGCGCGCGGTTGATCGCGTCACAGGAAAATACGGGATACCCAAGCTCCTGAATGATCGCGCACACCGCCGACTTTCCGCTGCCCAGCCCGCCTGTAATGGCGATCTTACTTGGCTTCATACCAGCTCTTCCCCACCGAGACTTCTGCGATCAGAGGGACTCGCAGCTCTGCAGCCGCTTCCATTTCCTCTTTCAGCAAAGATACTGCTTCATCAGCCTCCGATGCGGGCGCGTCGAGGATAAGCTCGTCGTGTACCTGCAGAACGAGCTTGGACGCCATATGTTCGCGTTCCAGGCGCTTTGCGACGCGAAGCATAGCGATCTTGATAATATCGGCAGCGCTGCCTTGCAGCGGCATGTTCATGGCGGCACGTTCCCCGAACGCACGCTGATTAAAATTGCTCGATTTCAGCTCGACAATATAACGCCTGCGTCCGAGCAGCGTCGTGACATATCCGTCCTCTTTCGCGCGGCGCACGTTTTCTTCCATATAGACTTTGACTTCCGGATGTGCCGCAAAATAGGCATTGATGTATCGCTGCGCCTCGTCGTTGGAACAGCCGAGATCTTTTGCGAGACCAAAAGCGCTCATACCATAGATGATGCCGAAATTGATCGTCTTTGCCCTGCGCCGAAGCTCCGGAGTGACTTCGGAAAGAGAGACGCCGAACAGCTTGGCAGCCGTCGCAGCATGGATATCAAGACCGTTTCGATACGCCTCGAGCAGCGCTTTACACTCGGAAAAATGAGCAAGCAGTCGTAACTCGATCTGAGAATAATCCGCATCAATAAGGATATTTCCCTCCCTTGCAATGAATAACTTGCGCAGTTCCCGCCCCATCTTTGTGCGGACAGGGATATTTTGCAGGTTGGGATTGGCACTCGAAAGGCGCCCTGTCGTCGTCATCGTCTGATAATACGTTGTGTGGACGATCCCGCCTGCCGCGAGAGGCCGGATCCCGTCCACATAGGTGGACTGCAGCTTTTGCACTTCGCGATATTTCAGGATGAGTCTTGCGATCTCATGATCTTCTGCCAGTTTCTCCAGTACATCGGCGTTTGTCGAATAGCCTCCGCGCGCGTTTTTCTTGATCCCCCGCGTGCTGTAACCCAGTCTCTCAAATAAGATCTCTGAGAGCTGGAACGGAGAATTGAGATTGAACGTCGTCCCGGCAAGCTGATAGATCCTGGCAGACAGGCGATCCATCTCCCCTTTGAACTGTTCGGAAAAGACAGGAAATTTGGTCATGTCCACACGGACCCCCGTGCGCTCCATCTCAAACAGAATATACGCAAGCGGAAGTTCCAACTCGCGGTAAAGTCTTGCATCGGTTTGACTTTCACGCGCGGCAGCATCACGATAGGCAAGCATAAGCGCAAAAGCGACGCGATCTTCCGGAACCGCGTACTCTTCGGCAAGCTCTTTTGCCGTTGCGGGACGGCGGTTGGAATCGGCAAGATAGCGCATGAGCGACACATCGTCTGCCTTGCAGGCGATCTTCAACCCGACCGCATCCCACAAAAAATGCGCCGTCGCCTTGACGTCAAGAAGAACGGCATGCCGATCGTCGGAAAACAGGTTCCGGAACAGCATTTTAAGATCTGTCAGAAAAAAACCGGGGTCAAGAAAGTCCTTTTTGAGAGGCAGCACATATTCTGCGAAACCGTCAAAGAGATGAACTTCCTCCTGATCTGCCGTGAAAGAAAAGTCAGTAATATTTTTGGCACGCTCTGTGAGTGCCGCAAGATCGTCGCTTGTACAATGAATGACATCGACGTGGGTATCCCGCGCGTTGGAGAAGAAATTGCTGCCTGTAAGGGAACGGAACTCAAGATCGGCGCACATTTTTCGCGCCTGTTCGGAAAAAGGCAAATGCAATGTGCACTCTGCCAAGGCAATATCGACCGGCACATTGGTATCGATCGTGGCAAGCGTACGCGAAAGATAGGCGTCTTCGCGGTATTGCTCAAGTTTCCGGCGAACACTCGCAGAAATTTCGTCCAAATGCGAATATACGCCGTCCAGATCATGAAACCGCGCAAGCAGGTCTCTGGCGGTCTTAGGCCCTATCCCCCTGACGCCCGGAATGTTATCAGAGCTGTCACCCATCAGGGCCTTCAACTCAATGACCTGCGCAGGCAAGATACCTTCCTTTTCAAAAAAGTTATCTATTGTCAGACGGTCCAGCTCGGAAACGCCGCGCTTTGTCATACAGACGCTGACATGCGCCCTGACAAGCTGATAACTGTCCCTGTCCCCGGTATAGATAAGCGTCTCTACTTTGGGAAAGCGGTTCGCAAGCGTACCGATGAGATCGTCCGCTTCGTACCCCGCCTTCTCCACCATGCAAATTTCCATGGATCGCAGGAGATCCTTGAGAACGGGCACCTGTACGACGAGATCTTCCGGCATCGGCTTACGCGTACCCTTATATTCCGAATAGAGTTGGTGACGAAACGTCGGCGCATGGACATCGAATGCAACAACAAAGTATTTCGGATCCTCATCTTCCATGATTTTGAACATGAGTTTTAGGAAGCCAAAAATCCCGTTGGTCGGCAACCCCTCTCTTGTGGAAAAAGGAGCCATTGCGTAATATGCTCTGTTCAACAGACTGTTCCCGTCGACAAGAATAAGTTTTTCCATAGCGGTATTGTACCACGATTGTCGTAATTTTGCAAGAACCTTAGAAAAATCACTTGCATTTTTATAGAAACTGTATTATAATTTTTCTGTTATATGCCGTCGTGGTGAAACTGGCAGACGCAACAGACTCAAAATCTGTCGGGGGCGACCCCGTATCGGTTCGATTCCGATCGACGGCACCAAACCGGAACAACTTGAACCGTTATGCGGTCTTAACAATCGCATCGTTTCAAATTGCCAATCCCACAAAGAAAAGAGCTCCCGATCGGAAGCTCTTTTCTTTGTGTCTCAATCATGGCATTCCTCTTCATGGTTTTGCCCCATGCAAAACAATCCTTTCAATGCATGATATAATTTTGTGAAGTGGCGATAGCGTGCCTCATAGTTCGCCGCGATCTTTGCATCGGGCAGAACCGTCTCTTTCACGCGTACGATGGCGGACGCCGCTTCCTGTATGTTCGCGTACTCCCCGCAGCCGACCATCGCAAGCATGGCAGCGCCGAAGCCGGGCCCCTGTTCCGTCTGCGGAATGTCCACGGGCATATTCATGACGTTCGCGACGATCTTGCGCCAGAGTTTGCTCTTCGCGCCCCCGCCGCACAGTTTGGTGCGCGGAATGACGGCGCCGTTCTTCTTTGCCGCCTCCATGCAGTCGCGGAGCGCGAATGCAACCCCTTCGAGCACGGCAAGCGTCATCTGCCCGCGTGTGGTATCCGGGCGCATGCCGATAAACGTGCCGCGCGCCGTGACGTCGTTGTGCGGACTGCGTTCGCCCATGAGATAGGGAAGGAAGTAGACGTCGTTCTTGCCGAGGAACTCATCCAGTCCCGCCTGCTCGGCGGCATAGTCGGAGGTCTGCAAGATATGATCGGACCACCAGCTGTTGCAGCTTGCGGCGGACAGGATGCAGCCCATCATGTGCCAGCCGCCGTCCGCATGGCAGAAGGAGTGCAGCGCATTGACCTTGTCCTCTTTATAGGATTCGGACGACACGAACAGCGTGCCGCTCGTGCCGAGCGATATATTGCAGCCGCCCTCGCCGACGACGCCCGTGCCCACCGCAGCCGCGGCATTGTCCCCCGCGCCTGCAATGACTTTAACATCCTTCAGTCCGAGTTCGTCCGCAATCTCTTGTTTGAGCGTGCCGACCACCTGATAGCTTTCATGCAGCCGAGGAAGCTGTTCTTCGGAGATCCCGCAGATCTCGCACATTTCCTTCGACCAGCGGCGGTTTTTTACATCCAGAAGGAGCATGCCGCTTGCATCCGAGAGGTCAGTACAGAACGCGCCCGACAACTTGTAGGCAAGGTAGTCCTTGGGCAGTATGATTTTGGCAATGCGCGCGAAGTTCTCGGGCTCGTGCGCTTTCATCCAAAGGAGCTTGGGCGCGGTGAAACCCGCAAAGGCGATATTGCCCGTCCATGCGGAGAGCTTGTCTTTCCCGACGACCTCGTTGAGGTA
>CALVWM010000086.1 GCA_944367185.1 uncultured Clostridia bacterium
TCGGCGACCTTCGCATCGATCTCCTCCTGCGTCGCCTCGATGTTCAGCTCCTTGATGAGCTTCTCGACGATGAGCTGGTGAAGAACGGTACGGCGCGCTTCCTCTTCGAAGTGCTTCTTGTACTCGTCGCGCGTCTGACCGACATACTTCAGATAGTCATCCAGACGGATGCCCTGATACATGAGATTGTACTCCATTCTCTGCATGGAATACTCCTCCTGCTTTTCGATCATCGCGTCGGGGATCTCCGCCGTTGCGCCCTTGGCGATCTCGGTGATGATGGAGTTCTCCGTCTCGTTGAGCGAACGGGACGCTGCATTCTTCTCAAGGCGCTCGCGCACCTTCGCCTTGTAGGCGTCCACAGTGTCCGAACCCAACTTCTTAGCGAACTCGTCGTCCAGCGCGGGCAGGATCTTGCCCGTGAGCTTGTTGAGCGTGACCGTAAACACGGCGGGCTTGCCCTTTAAATCCTCTGCCTGATAGTCTTCGGGGAAGGTGACGTCGATATCCTTAGTCTCGCCGATGCTCATGCCGACGACCTGATCTTCAAAACCGGCGATGAACTGTCCGGAGCCGAGCGTCAGGTCAAAGCCCTTTGCGCTGCCGCCCTCGAATTCCTTGCCGTCCGTCTTGCCGACGAAGTCGATGTTCGCGACGTCCGTGAGCTGTGCGGGGCGGTCGGTAACTTCCACGCTCTGCGCAAAGCGCTCGCGCGTGCCCTCGATGTCCTTGTCTACATCTTCATCCGTCACAGTATACTCATACTTCTGAATTTTTATACCCGTGTACTTCTCGATCTGCACATCGGGCTTGACGGGCGTCGTCGCCGTGAGAACGACCTTCTCTTCGGAGATCTCCTCGACGGAGAGCGAAGGATCGCCGACGGGTGTGAAGCTGTCCTTTTCCGCCGTGAGGATCTCGGGATAGCTGTCGTTAAAGAGATCGTTGAGGGCGTCTTCATAGAACAAGCCCTTGCCGTAGTACATCTCAAGGACGTGCTTGGGCGCCTTGCCCTTGCGGAAGCCGTTGACGGTGAACTTGCCGCGGTTTCTCACATACGCCTTGTCGTTTGCCGCCGCAAACTCTTCGGGCGTGAAGGTGATCTCGATCTTGACGGTGCTCTTTTCTGCGGGGGTTACGTTGTACTTCATAGTTTTTCTCCAAATAATATCGATATGGTTTCTCAGACAATCATTTTAGCATAATCATGCGAGAAAGGAAAGCGATTTTATTTACAATTTTATTTTTTTCGGGTATAATTCAATCGTCTCACACCGAACACACTCTTGGGAGGAAGGTATGCCGCAAGACGCATTCACCCTTCGGCTCAATGCCATAGAACTTGACGCCGCGCTCACGGGCGGACGCATCAACCGCATCAGCCAGCCGGGACGCGAAGAAGTCTCCATGGTTATATACACCGGAAAACGCACCGTTAAACTCATTCTCAACGCAAATGCCTCCGACTGCGGCATTTATTTTTCCGAGGACGAACGTGAAAACCCGCTCATCGCACCCAATTTCTGTATGCTCCTGCGCAAACACCTGCAGAGCGCGGAAATTATCGGCATTGAGCAGATTGGCTTTGAGCGCATCCTCGCGCTGCATTTCAAGTGCGTCTCCGACTTCTCCAGCTGCGAGCGCATCCTGTATGCCGAGATCATGGGCAAGTACTCCAATCTGCTTCTGACGGAGAACGGCGTCATTCTGGGCGCGCTCAAGACCAATACGCCCGACGAGGGCTGCCGTCGCCTCATCCTGCCGGGCGCAAAGTACGTCCTGCCCGCCCCGCAGGATAAGATCGACCCGCGCGATAAGTTCGCCCTTACCGCGCTCTGCGCTCATGCCGAAGGGGACCTGGCGCACTTCCTCTTTACCCGCATCTCCGGGCTTGCTCCCTGCACGGCGGAGCTCATCGCGAAGAGCTTTTCGGGCGGCGACCTCGCGGCGCACGTGTATGACTTCATCTTCTCGGACGAGGTGCAGCCCTGCGTCGTCGAGCGCGGCGGCACGGTCGTCGATTTCCATGCACGTATGGCGGAAAACGCGACCAAATTTGCGACGCTCTCCGAGGCGCAGTGCTATTTTTACGCCAAAAAGCGGAGCAAAAATCTGTTGGAGGGCGCGCGGCGCAGGCTGACGTCCGCCGTCAGTCAGGCGATCAAAAAGCAGGAAAAGCGGCTTGCGCAGATTTTGGAAAAGCAGCGCACCGCCGCAGACGCGGAGAGTATCCGCCAAAAGGGCGAGCTGATCACCGCCAATCTGTGGGCGCTGACGCGGGGCATGAAGTCGTGCGAACTCGTCAACTACTACGACGAACAGGGCGGCACGGTCAGGATCGCGCTGGACGAACGGCTCACCCCCTCGCAGAACGCGCAGGCGTACTTCAAACGCTACCAAAAGCAAAAGCGCACGCTGGAGGCGCTCGCACCGCAGGAGGCGGACGTGCGCCGTGAACTCGCCTACCTGGAGAGTCTCCCCCCGCTGCTCGCCTCCGCGGACAGCACGGATGACTTGAAGGCGCTCGAAGAGGAACTCGTCGCAGCGGGGCTTGTCAAACTCCCGCAGCTACCGCAGGCGCGGGGCGCGAAGAAAAAGCCCGAGATCCCCTTCCGCGTTTACGAAGCAGGCGACTTTGCCGTCTACGCGGGGCGCAGCAACCTGCAGAACGACAGGCTTGTCCGCAGCAGCGCGCCCGAAGATATCTGGATGCACGCCCGGCAGCTGCATTCGGCGCACGTCGTCATCCGCACCAACGGAAGAAAGGTGCCCGAGCGCGTCCTTGCCTATGCCGCCGCGATCTGCGCAAAGTATTCGGCGGGCAAGGGAGACAAGATCCCCGTGGACTGGTGCCGGATAAAATATGTGCGCAAACCCAAGGGCGCGAAGGCGGGTTTTGTCACCTATACCGATTTTGAAACGGTGCTCGGCGACCCTGCGCGCGCCGACGCCCCCTTTGATGCGGAACAGTAGACCTTTTTTGCTTCGATCATTCTCAACGGAACAATATAACAGCAGCGCGCCGCGGCAGAAGCCGCGGCGCGCATCTTTGATCGGACACCGTACCGAGATGTTTACTTTTTGCAGCAGCCCTTGCCCTGCGGGTAGAGGGGCAGTTCAAAGAAGCCCGAGCAGACCTCCTGCGAGTATTCCTGTGCGGGCGGGATGGCGCAGTAGCCGTAACTGGGCACGAGAAGCTCCACCTGCATCGCGACTTTGAGAATGCACGTCACGCAGGCGCTGACCGTGAAGGTGTTGTACTCCGCATTGAACGACCCTTCCGGCACGACGCAGCTTGCGACGGCCGTCACGGAAAACGGCATGACGGACGCGCTGGGAACGTACATCAGGACGTCCTCGTTGAGGACGATCGAACTTGTCGCCTTGCCCTCGACGCCGCACGCGTCGGTATAGACGACCTCGACGGGGATCGTGATCCTCGCCTGTACGCGCGCACAGCAGGAATCGGGCTGGCGCTCGACGGAGAGATCGGAAACGATGCCCGTCCCCGTGAGCGAGCGCGCGCTTACGAACGTCAACGGATATGTAGGCTCGGCGGGCACGAGGTCGGTCAGCGCAAGCGTGTAATTTTCAAGGCGGGTCTGAATGATGCCCGCGTCAAAGATCTTTTCCGCCTGGATGCAGACCTTCTCACAAAGCCCGTTCAACGGACTGCCCGTAATAGGACCGGGGCAATGGTCCGAGGAAAAGTTGGAAAAAAACGACATTGGTTACCTCCGTGGAAAGAACATCAATGTTCTATTCCATGCTATGCGGAAGCGCAAAAAAGCGTTCCTCGGCGCGCCGCCGCAAAAATTTTGCGGCGGCGCGGACAATCTCTTTGCAGATACTTGCCAGCCGCTCCAAAATGTGATATACTGAACACGGCACAAAACCTCACATATTTCACGCAGTGGATACGAATGGGCATTTCGTATCTCTATTTTCCGTTTACAAGGAGAATTTTGTGCCCACAATCGGAGATACCCTATGCAGGGCGTGTCTTCGGTTGAAGGCACGCCTTTTTGCCCTGTAAAATACATTTGGGAGGAAAAAACACATGAAAAAACTGCTGACAATGCTCTTATGCCTTGTCCTGGCGGCATCCTGCGCCTTCGGCGTCGCCGCCTGCACGCCGACCGCCGACGGAGACGACGCGGGCATCGTCACCCCGGGCGGGGACGAAGAAACCCCCGGCGGCGATGAGGAAACCCCGGGCGGAGACGAGGAACAGCCCGGCGGAGACGAGGAACAACCCGGCGGAGACGAAGAAACCCCGGGCGGAGACGAAGAACAGCCTGGCGGAGATGAAGAAACCCCGGGCGGAGACGAAGAAACCCCGGGCGGCGATGAGGAAACCCCGGGCGGAGACGAGGAACCCGAGCCCGAGCTTCCCGCAAGCGAAGGACTATCGTTTGCATTAAATGATGACGGCGCTTCTTATGCTGTCAGGGGAATCGGCACTTGCACCGATACAAACGTTGTCATCCCTTCCAAATACGACGGGCTTCCCGTCACGACCATCGGCGATGAGGCGTTCTCCGGTTGCACCAGCCTTACGAGCGTCACCATCCCCGATTCCGTCACGACCATCGGCGATTCGGCGTTCTCCCGTTGCAGCAGGCTTACAAGCGTCACAATCGGCGACTCCGTCACGACCATCGGCGATTATGCGTTCTCCGGTTGCATCAACCTTACAAGCATCACCATTCCCGATTCCGTCACGTCCATCGGCAATGCGGCGTTCAGGGATTGCTCCAGCCTTACAAGCGTCACGATTGGCGACTCCGTCACGTTCATCGGCTATGCGGCGTTCAGAACTTGCTACAACCTTACGACCGTCTGCTATACGGGCAGCGAAGAAGAATGGGCGCAGATCGAGATCGGCGATCGGAACGACGAACTTCTCGATGCAGAGATCGTCTTCAACTACACGGGCGAATAACAAACGGGCATACCGGTGCGCCGCCGCGAAATTTCGCGGCGGCGCACTTTTTACAAAATGACTTCCTGGGTCGGATAGAGGAATTTTGTTCCGTTGCGCTTTCGAAAATTCTCCGCCGAGCCGCACAGGAGCGTGCACGACTCCCCGCCCTGCACACGGTATACATTCCCCGCAGGCGGGATGGTGAGAAGCTGCCCTTCCTCGACCTCGCAAATAAGATTGTTTGCAGCGGCAAGAACGC
>CALVWM010000087.1 GCA_944367185.1 uncultured Clostridia bacterium
CTCGATCTGCTTGCTTCTCCGACGTTTGAATGGGTGGGGTTAAGCGGCGCATTGTCGTGTTTTTGGCGCAACCCCCTCATCACCGCCTGCGATGGAGCTGTCTTGCACAAGTAGACCTTGTGCTTCGGTCAGCGATTTTGCGTTGCGTATACAAAATCGCCAAGCTCATGTGTGCGCAGAAGCCGCATCGCGGCTGTCTGCATGACGCACACATTCGCCCCCAAGGAGAAGCCTTGAGAAATTGGCGTCTTTTGTTATAATCTGTTGCGCAAGCAGGGGTCTTGGCGACGCAAGGAAAGCGTCGCCTGCGGTCACGGTTTTTGACGGCTATGTCAAAAACCGCAGTTCACGGCGCGCGCACGCCATACCATGGCGATGCGCATTTCGCGCCGTTCACCCCTGCGTTAGCGCGCCCCTATTTGCCAACCCTTTGGCTTATGGGGAAAGAGTGAATTGACGCGAGCTAAATTGAAAGCCCTTAAAATCGCGTCAAGAGAGAAAACGAGCCGCAGTCTTGTCGCGGCAGCGTTTTCTCTAAAAATCACGGCGGAGATTTTTGCCTTTGCAAAAAGATTCGCGTGAACGGAGAAATTGATGTTTGGTTTTATCCATTCCTATGAATCCTTTGGCACGGTGGACGGTCCCGGCATCCGTTTTGTCGTGTTCTTGCAGGGCTGTCCCATGCGTTGCAAGTACTGTCACAATCCCGATACCTGGAACCTCTCGGGCGGGACGCAGACGGAAGCCGCGGACGTCGTCAGAGAGGCGTTGAAGTACAAGAGCTATTTCGGCGAAAAGGGCGGCGTGACCGTCTCGGGCGGCGAACCGCTGCTGCAGCTGGATTTTCTCATCGAACTTTTGTACATGCTCAAACAAAAGGGCGTTCATACCTGCGTGGATACCTCGGGGGGCTGTTTCGATCCTTCGGACGCGCGCTATGACCGCCTGCTGGAGGTCGCCGACCTCTTCTTGCTCGATATCAAGCACTCCGATCCCGAGGGGCACCGTCAACTCACGGGGCGCAGTCAGGAAAAGCCGCTTGCGTTCGCCCGTTTTTTGAGCGAACACAAAAAGCCCGTGTGGGTGCGGCATGTCTTGGTCCCCGGCATCACGGACGACGATACGCAGCTCAAAAACCTGCGCGCCATTCTGGATACGCTTGACAACGTGCAGAAGGTGGAAGTGCTGCCCTATCACACGCTGGGCGTCAATAAATATCATGCGCTGGGTATTCTCTATCCCTTAGAGGGGACGCAGCCGCCCGAAAAAGCGCGCGTTGAGAACGCAAAGACGCTGCTTCGCGCAGGCTGGCAGAAAAACAAGGAGGCGCTATGAGCAAATTTACTCTCCTGGAAGTGAGCGGCGAGTCATGCGCCAACTGCTATACCCTTCTGCCCGTCGTCAGGAAACTGGCGGACGAGCGCGGCATCGGGGTCGAACACCTGGAAGTCACGCCCGAGAACGCGGCGCGCGTGCAGGCGCTTGCAGTTGACCGCGTCCCCACGCTCATCGTCCTCCGGGACGGCGCGGAGGTGGCGCGCTGTACGGGATTTCAGCCCGAGGAGATCCTCTCCTTGTGGCTGGACGCAAAGCTGGAAGCATAATACGCAAATATTGTCACAAAATATATACGATGGAGACTTTAGAGATGGCAAACGAAAAGGCATGGCGCGGCTTTGAACGCGGCAGGTGGAGCAACGACGAAGTTGATGTGCGCGACTTCATTCAGCGCAACTATACGCCCTACGAAGGGGAGGGCGACTTCCTCGCGCCCGCGACCGAGGCGACCAAGACGCTCTGGGCGCAGGTCATGCAGCTCTCCGAGGAGGAGCGCAAGCGCGGCGGCGTATATTCCGCGGATACTTCCGTTGTCTCGCGCGTCAATTCGCACGGGGCGGGATACTTCAATAAAGACCTCGAGAAGATCGTCGGCATGCAGACGGACGAGCCCTTCAAGCGCTCGCTCCAGCCCTTCGGCGGTCTGCGCATGGCGGAAGAGGCGCTCAAGATGTACGGCTATGAGCTCGATCCCAAGATCAAGGAGATCTTCTCGAAGTACCGTAAGACGCACAACGACGCCGTGTTCGATGTCTACACGCCTGAAATGCGCCGCGCCCGTCACGCGCACATTCTCACGGGGCTTCCCGACAGCTACGGCAGGGGAAGGATCGTCGGCGACTACCGCCGCGTCGCGCTCTACGGCGTGGACTACCTCATCAAAAAGAAGGGGGAGGACAAGGCGCTGCTGGACGGCAGCATGACGCCCGACAAGATCCGTGACCGCGAGGAGATCGCCGAGCAGATCAAGGCGCTCGGCCGTCTCAAGGAGATGGCGGCTGCCTACGGCTTTGACATCTCCCGTCCCGCGGAGACGGCGCAGGAGGCGGTCCAATGGCTGTACTTCGGGTATCTTGGCGCGATCAAAGATCAGAACGGCGCGGCGATGTCCATCGGCAGAAACTCCACCTTCCTCGATATCTATATCCAGCGCGACTTAGATGAGGGAACGCTCACCGAGGAAGAGGCGCAGGAGCTCATCGACCACTTCGTCATGAAGCTGCGCGTCGTCAAGTTCATGCGCACCAAGGAGTACAACGAGCTGTTCAGCGGCGATCCGACCTGGGTCACGGAGAGCATCGGCGGCATGGGAACGGACGGCAGAACGCTCGTCACCAAGAACAGCTTCCGCATTCTTCATACGCTGGAGAACCTCGGACCCGCGCCCGAACCCAATCTCACGGTGCTCTGGTCCAGGCGCCTTCCCAAGGGCTTCAAGAACTTCTGTGCGGAGATCTCGATCAAGACGTCCGCCGTCCAGTACGAGAGCGACGATCTGATGCGCCCGGAGATGGGGGACGACTACTGCATCGCGTGCTGCGTCTCGAGCATGCGCGTGGGCAAGGACATGCAGTTCTTTGGCGCAAGGGCAAACCTTGCCAAGTGCCTGCTGTACGCGATCAACGGCGGCAAGGACGAGATCTCGCGCGACAAGAACGGCAAGCCCATGCAGGTCTCGCCCGCATATGCGCCCATTCTCGGGGACGGTCCGCTCGACTACAACGAGGTCGTCGAAAAGTACACGGAGATGATGCGCTGGCTGGCGGGGCTGTACGTCAACACCCTCAACGTCATCCACTACATGCACGATAAGTACTGCTACGAGGCGCTGGAAATGGCGCTGCACGACTCCACCGTGCGCCGCTTCTTCGCCACGGGCATCGCGGGGCTTTCCTGCGCGGCGGACAGCCTTTCCGCGATCAGGTACGCCAAGGTCTATCCCATCCGCAACGAGGACGGCATCGTCACCGACTTCAGGATCGAGGGCGACTATCCCAAGTACGGCAACAACGACGACAGGGCGGACGAGATCGCCGTCTGGCTGGTGCGTACGTTCATGAACTTTATCAAGTCTCATGAGACCTACCGCGGTTCTGTTCCGACCATGTCCATCCTGACCATTACGTCCAACGTCGTCTACGGCAAAAAGACGGGCAATACGCCCGACGGCCGCCGCGCAGGCGCGCCGCTCGCCCCGGGCGCCAATCCCATGCACGGCCGCGACTCCCACGGCGCGCTCGCGTCTCTCGAGTCGGTCGCAAAGCTCCCGTACGACTACGCGCGGGACGGCATCTCCAACACCTTCTCCATTACCCCGCAGTCGTTGGGCAAGGACGAGGAAGCGGAATAAGCGAATATCACCAAGGCAGAGGAGGAAAATATCATGGCAAACCAGAGAACGGAAAATTTGGTCAACATGCTGGACGCCTATGTCGGCGACGGCGGCTATCATCTCAACGTCAATGTATTTAACCGTGAGACGCTGCTCGATGCGCAGAAGCATCCCGAAAAGTACCCGCAGCTCACCATCCGCGTGAGCGGATACGCGGTCAACTTTAACAAGCTGACCAAGGAGCAGCAGGACGACGTCATCGCGCGCACCATTCACGAGAGCATGTGACATGGCGGCTTCGGAAGAAAAACGCGCGGAGCGTGAGGCGCGCAAAAAGGAGCGGGATGCGGCGCGTGCTAAAAGACAGTATGAGCGATTGAGAAGTCATGTCGTCACCTGTCCCGCCTGCGGGGCGGAGGCGCTCGATCACATGACAAAGTGCCCCAAGTGCGGCGCCGAACTGACGCCCGCGGGCTATAAGCCGGCGATGGATGAAAAAACGAAAAAGCGCATCCGTGCCGTGACCTATACGGTCGGCGCGGTCATCGTCGTCGCTGCCATCGTGCTTGTCACGGTTTTCAATTGATCAGGCGGCTCTACTCACGGTAGAGCCGCTTTTTTTTGCGTAGAATTGCCGGAATTTTATGTAGAACAGGCATGAATCGGCGTAGAAGAGGTAAAAATTTTTGTAGACGAGCGTGCGGGGGGAATAGGGCGAAACGGGAGGGCAAATAGTTGCGAAAACATGTCGTTTGTCATATACTGACCGTGTCAACATCGCATCAATACCGATTTTGGAGGCAAAGAAATGCAGGCGATCGTAACGGGCAAGGCTGCCGAAGTACAGACCAATGAAATTTTAAAGCAACCTCAGAAGAAAGGATTTTTGTCCTTTTATACGAAGGGCGAGGAGATTTTTAACGCTGTTTCGCACATTGTGGGCGGCGCGATGGGGCTTGCGTTCTGGATCGTGCTCGCCGTTCTGGCGGTCCCCGATGCAATGGCGTTGGCGGGCGTATCGTTGTTTGGATTCGGTGTCGTCGTACTGTATACGATGAGCGCTCTCTATCACTTCCTGCCCGACGGCAGAGCGAAGGGGGTCTTTCGCATATTCGATCATTGTACGATTTATCTGCTCATTGCGGGAACATATTCGCCCTTCTGTCTCATCGCGCTCGGCGGGACGACGGTGGGCTGGGTCGTGTTCGCCGTTCAGTGGGCGTGCGCGATCGCGGGCATCACGATGAACGCCATCGCCATGAACAATAAAGTCGTCAAAGGAATCTCCATGGCGCTCTACTTTGTCGAGGGCTGGATGGCGCTCGTGCTCTTCCCGCTGCTGCTGGAGACCATGTCTCTTGCAGCGATCTTGTTCCTGCTCGGCGGCGGCATCGCTTACACGGCGGGCATTGTCTTTTTTGCGCTCGGCAGAAAGGTGCGCTGGTT
>CALVWM010000088.1 GCA_944367185.1 uncultured Clostridia bacterium
AGCATCGTTTCGGAGATCTCGGGACCGAAGTTCCCCAGATACACACAGAGCGCGTTGCAGCCCTGTTTTTCGAGATCGGCAAGCGCCTCTCTCATCTGGATCTCGCTCTCGACGATGCACACGGGACATTCGTAGATTTCGCCCTTGCCGTACTTTTTCACGTACGCTTCAACGAGCGCGTTGCGCCTGTTCACGGACAAACTCTCGGGAAAACAGTCGCGGCTCACCGCCACGATACCCACTTTCATCTTCGGAATATTTTGCGTTTTCAATTCAATCCTCCAAATATCGATCTGTTGGTATTATATCAGAATCTCTTGCAATTTGCAATCATATGAAAAAATGCAAGGACGCAATCGCAAAGGACGCATATTGACAATGCGGAGCCATCATACGATAGCTCCGCATTGATCATGTTGCGTTTCCGACAAGGAATATCATTTTTGTTTGCCTTGATCTTGTTCGTACTCCTCTGGATCGGTGTACAATTTGTCGATCTTAATGGTGGCAAATTCACGGATATTCAGACATTTGCCGCAATTATCGCAGATCTTGTTCGGATCCAAGTCACATACCTCGCATTCCAGGCAGCCGTCGCACTCTTTTTCATCGTCCAGCACACACATTTTCCGTTCCATGTGAATGAGTATATCGCGTCCTGAGAAAAAAAGCAAGCACTTTTCAAAAAAACATACAAAAAATATAAAACAAATGTTTGCAATTTTTGAAGAAGTATGCTATAATGATTTCAAAGGAGATAAGACCATGCTGGACAAACGCAAACTGGACGATGTACTTGCTTTTATCAACCGCTATACAGATGAAAACGGCTTCCCGCCCACTGTGCGCGATATCTGCGCCGAATTGCACATCAAGTCCACGGCAACCGCATACGACTATGTCAACCGCCTCAAAGAAATGGGGCTTCTCCATAAAGCGACGGGAAAAAAGCGTGCCGTCGCGGTAAAGACGACCAACAGCGTACGCGTTCCATTGATCGGTACGGTCACGGCAGGTACTCCTATCCTTGCAACGGAAAATTATGAAGGGTACTATACTCTGCCGTCCAACATGTTTTCAGGCGACGATCTGTTCCTGCTCACCGTCAAGGGCGACAGTATGATTGAAGCCGGCATCTTTAACGGAGATACCATCGTTGTGCGCAAACAGGAAACTGCGGATAACGGCGACATCGTCGTAGCCATGTTCGGCGGAGAAGGCGAAGAAGGCGCAACGGTCAAGCGCTTCTTCCGACGCGACGGGAAATTTATCCTGCACCCCGAAAACAGCGCACTCTCCGACTATGTTCTGGACGAGGTGAGCATCCTCGGCAAGGTCGTCGGTCTTTTGCGTACATTTTAATCAAACTATGATACGCGCCGCCCAAACGGGCGGCGCTTTTTGTGTGTCACATGATATGGATCAATCAAAGTATCTGACGCGCTCCTGCGTCGGCTTGCGCGCGGGACGAACGGGGTCTGCCGCGGCATAGCCCACGGCGATGACGCTGACGACCTGCTCTTCTTCCGGGATCGACAGGATCTCGCGGAGCTTGCCGGCATCGCGGATGCCCATGACAAGCGTGGAAAGACCCAGCTCGCTCGCCTTGAGAAGCAGCACCATATCGTGCAGTCCGCAGTCATAGGCGCCCCAGCCATTGCCGAATTCGTTGCTCGGCTCCCCCGTCTTGATGTCATAGCCTGCAATCCCCGCGACAAATGTCGATATGATCAGGACGGGCGCATGTTCCGTATTGCGCTGATTGAATGCGGGCAGCGCCTCACGCACTCTGCGCAAGGTCTCACCTGTCGCGACATAACAACGCGCCGTCTGCGAATTCTTCCAGGAAGGCGCAAGATTCGCGGCATCCAGGATCGCATGCAGTTTCTCCTCCTCAACTGCCTTGTCTATGTAGCTGCGAACGCTCTTCCGTGCCTGTAAAACTTCCTCAAATGTCATACAATGTCCCCCCGATCAAAGATTTTGCAGATAATACACTTCTTCCGGCGTCAGCCTTCTCACAGCTCCTCGATCAAGCCCCGTGAGCGTCAGTTCTCCGATCTTCAAGCGCTTCAAAAAATCGACGTTTTTGCCGACGACCTCGAACATCTTCCTGATCTCTCGGTTTTTGCCTTCTGTCAGCACGACCCGCAGCTTGGTGAAAGTCTTGCCCGTCTCCGTGACGGTGATCTTGCACTTCTTCGTGAGAACGCCGCGCTCGATCTCCACGCCCGCTCTGAGGCGGTTGAGCTGCTGATCGGTGATCGTCCCCTCAATGCGCACAAGATAGGTCTTGGGGATCTCGCTTTGCGGCGCCGTAAGGCGATAGGCAAGGTCTCCGTCGTTGGTGAGAAGAAGCATTCCCTCGGTATCGTAATCCAGCCTGCCGACGGGAAACACCCTGCCCGCGCCCGCAGGCAAAAGATCCATGACCGTCTTTCTGCCCTTGTCGTCCGACACGGTACAGACATACCCCTTTGGCTTATTCAAAAGATAATATTCATACTTGACCTTATGCGACAGGATCTTGCCGTCCACCATGACCACATCGTCCGCGGCGACATCGTCGCCCGCCTTCGCGGGCTTTCCGTTGACGGTGACGCGACCCTCCGCAATGATCTGATCGCTGCCGCGGCGGGAGGCGATCCCCTGTTCCGCTAAAAATTTATTGATTCGCATGACGCCCTTCCACAATCAGTTTTCTTCCATGATATACAAATTTTGTGAAAAAAGCAAGTCATTTGCAAGAAAAATCCTAATTTGTCCGGCTATGCTGCCCGCCGTCTTCGGCAACGGCTCGACAAGTTCCTGCATGATCCTAATCTCTGTACGTTCCTGCTCGGTCAACGGGTAGGAAAAATCGTGATCGATGGCAAAGCCGTTCACGCCCTCTTGTTTGTCTGTGAGGCGCACGAGCATATAGTCGGCAAACGCCCTGTCAAGCAGTTCTGCAGACCGCTCGTACATGGGCGGACAATCGAGCACGACGCAAACGAGCGTCATCCCCGCCCGCTCCGCCGCGGAAACGAGGCAGCGTCCCGCCTGCATCGTATAGCCCGTCTTGACCCCGCAAGCTCCCTCATACGAGGACAACAGCTTATTTTTATTATACCAGTCGCGCGGAGCATAACAGCGCGTAGAAACGATCGTACGGAAGGTCTCGTTCTCCATTGCCGCCGCGCTGATGAGCGCAAGATCGCGCGCCGTGGTGTGGTGTCGCTCGTCAGGCAGTCCGTGCGGGTTGACAAAACAGCTGTCCGTTGCGCCTAACAGGATTGCGCGCTCGTTCATGACCTGAGCAAATGCCGCAATGCTGCCGCTGTGATGCAAGGCAAGTGCGACGGCGGCGTCATTCCCCGATCGCAGCATGAGCCCGTACAGCAGTTCCTCCACGGTATATTCGTCCCCTGCCCGGAGATAAACGCTCGAGCCCTCCACGCCCGCAGCCTCCGCGGGGATCGTAACCTTGTCATCGAGCGGGCAGTCCTCCAAAATGACGAGCGCCGTCATGATCTTGGTCGTACTGGCGTTTGCGAGCGGGAGCGAGGCATTTTTTGCGTGCAGGATGCGGCGCGACGAGATCTCTACGACGCATTCCCCCTGTGCCGGCTGCTCCGCCTCTACTGTTACCGTACCGCGCCCGAACGTAAGGCCTGCGATCAAAAAGATGCAAGCCAAGAGAAGAACGGACTTATTCCGCATTGTCCTCACGCCTGACGAGTTTGCTCAGAAGATCGGACGCCTTTTCAATGAGCCCGTCCAAAGGGTCGTCCGTAATGCGAACAAGGCGGCATTCCACGCCGTCATCGATGAGAAATCCCGCAGGCTTGACATTGATGATCGTCCCCGCGCCGCCCGCAAAGGGCAAACACTCCCCGTCCTCGATCTTCTTGACTTCGCCGTATTCCCCTCCGCCCGAAAGATACCCCATCGTCACTTTGGTGAACGGGATCACCTGCGCGCCGCTCGCCGTGACGACAGGCTTGCCGATGACGGTATTGACGTCCACTAAGCTTGTGAGCTTCTCCGCCGTCTTTTCCATAATGCTGTCGATCTTCTTTCCTTCATCCATGTTATGATACCCTCCAAAAATTTTTTCCCGACCGCCATGGACAGGACAAGTCCATTGAAAACGGTCGCCGCCTGCGCCGAAATCCTCAACCGCGCCTCATGATATAAGATCACGTTGTTTTGCAGCGAAATCGCTGCATACTTTTCCTTGGCGATGCCGTATAACGTCCCGCCGATCGCGCGGATCGCCGCCGCGACCATGCACATGCGCACATCGTCCGCTCCGCCAAGCTCCAGCACCTGATGAAAACGCCAGGGCTGAAATCCCTGCGTGATCTCGAATTTTTTGCGTGCCGACGCCATTTCGGAAAACGGCAGGAGATACGCCTTCTTTTTTGTCAGATGCAGGACGATGCCCTCGCGGCGCACTTCGGCGTACCCCTTTACAAGACGCAGCCGGTGATAAAGCGACAGGGAAAACCAGCCCCTATTCGCCGCGACGTCCAGATAGAGATCTGCATAGACGAACACGGGGAAGAAGGTCAGGAGCGCTCCGAAGAAGAACGAATACACAAAAAATTCGCCCATATCCGTAATATGAGCGAATTTGCAAAAATTATCAAGTTTTATCCGATTTTTACGATATCCGCGTCATCCAGTCCTTTTAAGAAGTCCGGGATCTCGTAGCCGCCGTCCTTGTCCTCGGCGGGCGGTTGCGTTGTGGAGGGGGGTGCGGACGACTGCTCCGCATTGGCGCTTGCCGCCTCCTCCTTGAGTTCTTCGCGCGCATAGAGATAACTGTCACGATCCTCCACGCGCGTGATCGCCGCCATGAGTGTATCGTAGTCGGGCAGATCCTCGAGCGAGCGGAGCTTGAAGCGTTTCAGAAATTCGTCCGTCGTCGCGAACAGAATGGGTTTACCGACGGCATCCTTTCTGCCGCAGGGATAGATGAGCTTGAGATCGAGCAATGCGTTTACCGCATAGTCGCTGTTGACGCCGCGCAGAAGTTCGATCTCCGTGCGCGTGATGGGCTGCTTGTATGCGACGATGGCGGCTGTCTCCAGAATGGTGCG
>CALVWM010000089.1 GCA_944367185.1 uncultured Clostridia bacterium
TTGTTCCTGCTCGGCGGCGGCATCGCTTACACGGCGGGCATTGTCTTTTTTGCGCTCGGCAGAAAGGTGCGCTGGTTCCACTCCGTCTGGCATCTGTTCGATCTCGCCGGCACCGCGCTTCAGTTCGTGAGCATTCTCCTGCTCCTCATCTGAAACCCGTTCTCTTTGTGAAATAATATTTACCTATTGACAACTTCCGCGGAGTATGATAGAATACTTGTGTCAGAAGTTTTTTTCGGCAAAGGAGAACGATATGAAGAAAGTCTTTGCAGGAGTTGTAAGCGGAGCGCTTACGGTTGCCATGGTCATGGGGCTTGCGGGCTGCGGCGGAGGCAGTGCGCTCGCACAGGCAAGGAGCATTCAGGGCGAGGAAGTCTCTGAGGAACAGTGGGTCGCGGCGCTCACACAGGTCGGGGAAGCGGAGCTCGTCGGCATTGCGGAAGGCGATGCGGAAGCGGCGAACTTCTCCGTCGGCTACGAGGTGGACGTCGACATGGACGTCACGGTCGAAGAACAGCGGGTGGGCGACACCGTGATCTTTGAAGGCGGCAGTATGTCCGTCGATATGAATGTCTCGGCGACGGTCGTCACGGCAGATCACAAGACGCACATCACGATGACCTATGACATGAAAATGGACGGCTCGGAGGCGATGCTGGAAGATCTGGGCGGGACTGCCGTCGATCAGAGCGGCTCGGTTGAGGTGTACACTTCCTATGAGAACGGACAGGTGGCGTTGTATGCCAAGGTCAATGACGGCGACTGGAACACCGTGAGCGGATCGCTCGATGCGCTGGAAGGGGTCGCAGACAGCGTGATCCAGGCGCTCGATACTCTGACGGAAGCGCTCGGCGAAGTGTCCGTCTATGCTTCGCGCTTCGGCGATTTTACCTACAGCGCCGAGGACAAGGGGCATGTCTATAACAGCGAGAGCGATATGGGCGTCGGGAGTGTCGTCGGCGATGTCGGCGGCAAGCTCATCATCAAGATCAGAGACGGCAAGCTCGCCGCCGTTCTGCAGGAGGCGTCGCTCGATGCAAGTATTTCCGGCATGACGATGACGGGCTCCGCGGGCATGGGCATGGTCTACACGGTCGGCGGACAGAGCGTGACGCTGCCCGAGGTATAAGAAGTTTTTTGAAAAAAGCGCGGCGGCTGCCGCGCTTTTTTGCGCGGAGCGGGGGTTTCTTCTTGACAGAACGCGGAAAAACGGGTATGATACACAATAAGACGTGCGGGGAAACCGCACAGGAGGAAAGGAACATGAAAAAAGCAGTTGCCATGGTTGCGGCGGGGATCCTCTCGGCGGCGATGGCGTTGAGTTTTGCCGCTTGCGGCGAGGAGCAGGAGAGCGTGATCGATACCGCCAAGGAGATGTCGTCCGAGCGCATCGGTTCGCTCGAAGCGTGGGAGGCGGCTTTTTCCGATCCGACGTTGGGCGCGTCGGGTACGTCATATACGTTCAACAATGCCAATTACAGCATCGAAAACGAGACGGTCGCCGTGCTCAGCGGGACGCTCAGTTCGACGTCGTCGCGGCTGAATGTGCAGACCAGGACGCAGGGCCTTCTGGTCGTCGCGGGGGAGAAGGCGTACGATTACGACCGGACGGAGCTCTCCAGCGAAGATGCGGAGCAGTCCGGCAGCGCTACCGTGTACGAGAACTATTATGCCGCCGATGAGACCCGCTATGAACACTATTATAAGGACAGTGCGGGCAACTGGACCATGTCCACGATCTCCTCGCTCGGCATCTCGCTGATCGAGACGAGCGCCTATACGGGCAGCCTTGTGGAATATGCGGACGAATACGATCAGTTCACCTGGAGCGACGAGCGGCAGGGGTATTGCAAGTCGGTCTCCTTTGCGTCCAGCGCTTTGCTCGGCGTGACGGTCAACGCGACCCTGACGCTCAAGTTCCGCGAGGGCAAGATCGCGGCGATGATCATCTCGGACGCCGCCGTCGCAGCCGATCAGGATATGAGCGGGCTGCTGCTGGGGGATGTCGCCGCCTCGGTGGAGGCGGGCGTCGTCATCACCTACGGCGGGCAGAGTGTCACGCTGCCGGGGGTATAAAGAACGCTGAAAAGAGCGCGGCTGCTGCCGCGTTTTTTTGTGCCGCCTGCGGCAAAGAGCGCTGCAAAAGGAGCGGAAAAGCGGGTCAATTTGGTTGTCTTTCCCGCTGTAACATGGTATAATCTCATATAGTGTGTTACGATGCGCTGTCCGCATTCGGACGGCGCGGCATATTCCGTAAGGAGAATTTCATGCAGACGATCAGTGAGATCTTGTCCGAAGAACTCGGACAGCGCAAGGACTATGTGGAGAATGTCATCACCCTGCTGGACGAGGGCAACACGGTGCCCTTCATCGCGCGCTACCGCAAGGAGATGCACGGCGCGATGGACGACCAGACCATCCGCAGCCTTGCCGACCGCCTTGCCTACCTCAGGAACTTGGAGGCGCGGCGGCAGGAAGTCAGGACTTCCATCATCAACCAGGGGAAGATGACGGAAGAGCTCGATCATGCCATCGGCGAGGCAAAGACGCTCGCCGAGGTCGAGGACATCTACCGTCCCTATAAGCAGAAGCGCCGCACGCGCGCCACGATCGCGCGCGAAAAGGGCCTTGCGCCGCTTGCGGAACTCCTGTATGCACAGGCGCCCGACTGTCCCGCGCCCGAGGAGGCGGCAAAGGACTACGTCGATCCCGAGAAGGGGGTAAATTCGGTGGAGGAGGCGCTCGCGGGCGCGTCCGACATCATCGCCGAGACCATCTCCGACGACGCGGAGGTCAGAAAGGCGCTCCGCGAGTTGTACACCGAGTGGGCGGACGTCGTGTCCGTCGCGGCAAAGAAGGATCCCGAGGACACCGTATACCGCAATTACTACGCCTTTTCCGCGCCCGTCAACAAGATCCAGGGGCATCAGGTGCTCGCCGTCAACCGCGGCGAGAAGGAAGAGGTGCTCAAAGTCAGCATCGTCATCAGCCGCGACGCGGCGCTGGGCGGCGTGTACCGCAGGGTGCTCAAAAAGAAGTGCGCTTCGACTGCGTTCGTTGAAGAGGCTGCCGCCGACGCGTACGACCGGCTCATCGCGCCCTCGATGGAGCGCGAGGTCCGCGCTTCCCTGACGGAAACGGCGAGCGAGGGCGCGATTGGGCAGTTTGCGCTCAACTTAAAGCCGCTTTTAATGCAGCCGCCCGTCAAGGGATTTGTGACGATGGGGCTGGATCCCGGGTATCGCATGGGCTGCAAGGTCGCCGTCGTGGACGGCACGGGTAAGGTGCTGGATACCACCGTCGTCTATCCGACGCACGGCGAGCGCCAGAAGCGCGAGTGCATCGAAAAGCTCACCGCGCTCATCAGAAAGCACGCCGTCAGGCATATCGCGATCGGCAACGGCACGGCGAGCCGCGAGACCGAGCAGATGACTGTCGAACTCATCGGCGGACTGGGAAAGGACGCGGGCGTCTCCTATGCCATCGTCAACGAAGCGGGTGCGTCCGTCTATTCCGCGTCTCCTTTGGCGGCGGCTGAATTTCCCGATTTCGACGTCAACCTGCGCTCCGCCGTCTCCATTGCACGGCGCTTGCAGGATCCGCTCGCGGAGCTCGTCAAGATCGACCCCAAGTCCATCGGCGTTGGGCAGTATCAGCATGATATGCCCGAAAAGCGGCTCACCGAGACGCTGGACGGCGTCGTTGAGGACTGCGTCAACGCAGTCGGCGTCGATCTGAACACGGCATCTGCGCCTCTTTTGGCAAGAGTCTCGGGACTGAATGCGGGCGTGGCGGCGAATGTCGTCAAGTACCGCGAAGAGAACGGCTCGTTTTCCTCGCGCAGGCAGCTGCTCAAAGTGCCCAAGCTGGGCGCAAAGGCGTTTGAGCAATGCGCGGGCTTCCTGCGCGTGCCCGAAAGCAAGGAGATCCTTGACAATACCGCCGTGCATCCCGAGAGCTACGCCGCCGCCGAAAAACTGCTCGGCATATGCGGCTACACCGAAGAGGACGTGCGCGCGGGCAGACTCACCGAGCTGAAATCACGCATCAAGGCGTATGGCGAGGAAAAGGCCGCCGCCGACTGCGGCGTGGGCGTTCCGACGCTGCGCGACGTCGTCTCCGAACTCTTAAAGCCGGGGCGCGACCCCCGCGACGAGCTGCCGCCTCCGCTCCTTCGCACGGACGTCCTGGAGATCAAGGACTTAAAGCCCGGCATGGAACTCAAGGGGACGGTCAGGAACGTCATCGACTTCGGCGCGTTCGTGGATATCGGCGTGCATCAGGACGGGCTCGTGCATATCTCGCAGATCTGCGATAAGTACATCCGCCACCCCTCCGAGGTGCTCTCGGTCGGCGACGTCGTCACCGTCTGGGTCAAGGAAGTGGACGAAAAGAAAAAGCGCATCTCGCTCACGATGAAAAAGCCGGGCGGGAAGGGCGCAAAGAAGTAACAAAATACTGCCACCGGGTAGAAAGATCGCGAAAGCGTTCGTGCCATTGCCGTTAGGTCTTTGAAGGCAATGTGTTGCGGACGCTTTTCATATGCGCGGGACACCTGCGTCCGCAAAGAGGAGAAATCATGAAAAAACACTATTTTACCAAGGCGGAACTGGCTCTCTGGATCTGCTCCGTCGCGCTCATTGTAACAGCATTCTGTATCTGGGACAGGGTCAATTTTCTCACCCTCGTCGCATCGCTGATCGGGGTGACGTCCCTTATTTTCTGCGCCAAGGGCAATCCCGTCGGGCAGGTGCTCATCATTATTTTCGCCGTCCTGTACGGCATTATCTCCTGGATGGTCGCATATTACGGCGAGATGATCACCTATGTCGGCATGACGGCGCCCATGGCGGTATATGCGCTCATCGTATGGCTGAAAAATCCGTTTGCCGGCAAGCGCGCGGAGGTCAAAGTCAACCGCCTGCGCGCGCGGGAATATATCATCATGGCATTGATCGCCGCCGCCGTGACGGCTGCGTTCTATTTTATTCTGGAGGCGTTCCACACCGCCAACCTCATTCCCAGCACCATTTCTGTGACGACGAGCTTCGTCGCCGTCTACCTCACCGCGCGGCGCAGTCCCTT
>CALVWM010000090.1 GCA_944367185.1 uncultured Clostridia bacterium
ATACCCGTCCTTGACATAGCGCATAACGCGCTTCCGCAGAAATTCGGGGGAAAGCAGCTCCACCATGCCGAGATGCTCCAGAGCAAATTGAAACAGATCCCAGCCCCCTGCATGCAGCCCCACTTCCACATACCATTCGGACATGCCCGGATCCTGATATTCCCGCACCGTAAAGTCCTTCCCGAAGGCGTCGATCAGATCAGGAAACAGCCTGCGGCTGACCCGCATTCTGGCGTACACCATTTCGCCGCAATACATAAACGGATGCCCGTGAATGTATTCGTCGATGGCGGTCCTGCCCAGTTCTGTCTCGGAAACGTGCCTGCGCAGTTGCTCCCTGATCGTCACCTCCGAGAGAAACTCGATGCGGTAATTGACGATCCTCGTATCGTCTTCCGGTGCGGCGAGGAGGTAATATTTCCCGCCGACGTTGACAAGGCGGTAGGGATCGACGGTGATCGGAGTATCATAGACCGGATGAAGCTGTTTATCTTCCTCATATCTCCTCACCCAAAAGGAGACCTTGCGTTCCCGCTCGATCGCCTCTTGCAGCAGGTCGATATGATAGAAGAAATCGGAAAATTTCGTATCGTGCAGCCGTTCTATGACGTAGCTCGTCCTGAGCTGCTCCTGAAAGGTGCGGCTCCCGAGTTTGGACAAGTTTTCGACGAGGTGTTTGGCATATACCGGCCCGACATTCTTGGCATACAAAACGCTGTCGATCAGAAAGCGCACCTCGGAATCGTCAAAAGCGCGCTCGGCCAAATAGGTGCCGTGCCGGTCGGACACGATGTCATAGTTTGCATCGCGCAGCAAATCCAGATTTTTGCCGACCGCTTTGCGCTCCAGCTCAATGCCGTAATCGCGTTCCAGGTAATACAAGATCCTCTCCTGCGTCAATGGATGATCGCGGTCGCTGTATTTCTCCAAAATCTGTAAAATGCGCAACACCGCCATCTTTTTTGGTTCAAAAGACATACTTCCTCCCGTTCGATCGCACATTCCCTCCGGGCGGCGCGCCTGCCCTTTGGCATGCCCGCGCCCTGCCCATCCGGCGCGTCCGCCGTCAGGCGCCCCGCCGCAAGATGCCCGTCAGGATTTTTTCACGCTTACATAAAAACATTCGCAGGTATCGAGGCAGACGCAGCCCATCACGCCGCTCAGCGAGGTCATCATATCCAGATGGATCTTATGATAGTCGCCGATCCTCCGGCTTCCGGGCGCAACGCCCTTCCGCGGATAAAACAGGATCGCATCCTTCCCCGTCAGATAGCGCACGGGCGTATGTCCGTAAAGGATACATTTGCCGCATGCGGGAAGCAGATCGGCATCCTTGAAGCGTCTGTCATAGACAAGCTGCTCGGGCGCCGCATCCTCGGGCGGGACGATTAAATTGTCCGCCCGCACGGGCAGCCCCGCATGTACGCCGATCCATTGCGCGCCCTGCACGAAATAGGGCAGCGACTCCATTTGGTCCACCGTTTCCCAGTCGAGCAGCGCGCCGTCCCGGAAATAAGCGCGCAGCTTTTGCAGCACGCCGTCATAGTCCTGCGTCTGCCGCATCAGTCCGTCATAGTATTTGAGAAAATCGTATTCATGATTGCCCGCGATGCAGGTCACGTTCGGCATGGAAAAGAGCAGCCGGGCAAGGCGGACGCTGTCCGGCCCCTTGTCGATAAAGTCGCCGAGGACATAGAGCGTGTCCCCGCCATCAAACCTGATTTTTTCCAGCAGACGGCAAAACAGATCATAACAGCCGTGCGGATCGGAAAGGCAATATTGCATACCGTCATTGTAACACATCTGCCGCTGTTTGGCAAGATAATTCCTGAGCGGCATCATGCGATGCCGCTCAGGATCCGTCACATTTTTATGCCGCCTCCTGCCAAAGAGCAGCGATCTCTTCGTAGATCAGCGTATTGCGCCTGACAAGCGCGTCGGCAATTTTTTCGACATGCGCCCAGTTCGCGCGCAGAACGCGCTTCGCCTCTTCATAGTAACGAAACAGCATAGAATTGCGCTCTGCGACGATCTCGTCGGCGTGCTTCTCCGACTCCACCGCCCAATGCTCGTCGGCATGAAGCAGGGAAAACCCGCACGCGCCGTAGTCTGCCGCAAATCTCTGCAGGATGCGCGCGGCGCGCTCCAGGTCCGTGCCCGCCCCCACGTCGATGCGCCCGAATTTGAGTTCCACCGCCGCCCTGCCCGCAAGCAGAGAGATGACGCGCTCGCGCATTTTTTCGAAGGAGCCGAAATAATTTTCGCTCTGCAGCAGCTGCACGACGCCGCGCGCATCGCTCTTGCTGGGCCGTACGGAGATCAGCCCCACCCCCTCGGGATCGAAGGAGAGCGCCGCCACGGCATGGCCCGCTTCGTGGAAGGCGACCTCTTCTTTTTCGGAAACGGACATCTCATTGACCGATTCCTCCGCCTCAAAAATGACGCGGAGCACTGCGCGCACGACGTCCTCCATGCCGATTTCCGCTTTTCCTTCATACCCCGCGTAGATCCCTGCCTCATTGAGCACCGATTCGAGCGACGCGCAGGAATTGCCGTCCATCAGGCGCGCCACACTCTCTGCCGACACGTCCTGCGCGACCTTCTTCCCCTGCAAGTAGTGGCGCACGATCGCCGCTGCCTCTCTGCGGTTGGGCGGGCAGATCTCGAGGATGCGGTCAAACCGACCGGGGCGGCGCAATGAATGCGGCAGCTCCCGCAGCTCGTTCGCAGTCGCAACGACAAAGACGTCGTCGCTCCTGACCGCATCGATGCCCGACTGCACGGCGATCAGCTCTTCGGGGTTTCTGGAATCGCTGTCCGATGCGAACTTGTCGAGGTCGTCGAGCAAAATGACGGACGGCGCCTCCTCTTTTGCGCGCGCAAACGTCTTGCCGATCTCGTCGACAAAATCCTGAATGGACTTGTCCTTGCGCAGGACGAACGTCTTTCTCTCCATTTCCTCGACCAGCGCCGTTGCCATGAGCGTCTTGCCCACGCCCGGAACGCCGTGCAGCAATACGCCGTGCGGGAGCTGCACCCCGAGACGCGCATACTTTTCCGAATTCCGTGCCATGTCGCAGAGCTGGAGCAGCTCGTCTTTTTCCTTCTCATACCCGATGACTTTGTCGAATGCACTCATGCGAAACACCTCACTCGTTGTTTTATGCTTCCATGATACGACATTCAATGCGACTTTTTTGGGACATCAGGCACTCTTTCTGAAAAACTTTCTGAAAAACTGCCCCGTTTTGCCGCAGCCGCGGTTTTTCGCTGCGAACCACGGCAGGCCATGCCGCCACTTAGTGACGTCCGTGCTCGCGGCAAGCGCCGTCTGCGTCCTGTAGTCGGCAAGGCGCGCCTCCAGGCGCTCGATCGTCGCCCTGAGCGCCGCGCTGCCCAGCACCATTCTCAGGGGCGCGGGATTTTTCTCTACGCTTTCGATGATGCGCTCCGCCATCTTCACAGGGTCGCCGGGCGCAAGCCCCTTGGAGGAATCGAGCATGTTCAGAAAGCCGTGCACATGGTCGTATTCGGGCGTGAGGCGGGCGACTTTTGCGCTGCCGTAGCGGAACTCCGTGCGCGCGCCACCCGGTTCGACGATGGTCATGCCGATCCCAAACTTCGCCACTTCCTGTGCGACAGACTCGCAGAAGCCCTCGATGCCGAACTTGCAGGCGTGGTACATGGAGTTCGCCGCATACGCGACCTGCCCGCCGTACGAGGAGATCTGAATGATCCTGCCGCCGCCCTGCTTGCGCATGTGGGGCAGCGCCGAACGAATGAGCTGAATGGAGCCCACAAGGTCGGTCGCGATGATATGATCGATCTCCGCATCCGAAAGCTCCTCCGCCGCGCCGAACAGCCCGTAGCCCGCGTTGCTGACGACAACATCGATCCTGCCGTGCGCCGCAAACGCCTCGTCCACCGTTTTATGTACGGCGGGGACGTCCGTGACGTCGAGGATGCGGCAGTCGAAAGTATCGGGATACTGCGCAAGGAGTGCCTCCACCTTTGCCTTGCTCCTGACCGTGCCGACGACTGTATCGCCGCGCTCCAGAGAAAGTTTTGTCATTTCATACCCGAATCCGGACGAAACGCCCGTGATGAGCCAAGTTCTCATACGCACACCTCCTTAAACGTTCTTCTTTGCCCAGTCTGCGATCTTCCTTTCCGACTGCGCCGTCTCCGCGCCGTGAACGGAAAGCCCGCGCGCGATCGTTGCCCCCTTGCACACTTTGGCGAGGTCACGTTCTGGCGAGCCCATGCCGCTGCCCTCGTTGGTGCAGAAGGGAATGATCTTCTTGCCCGTCCAGTCGAAGTGCTCTAAAAGCGTGTACATTGCCATGGGCATCGTCCCCCACCAGTTGGGATAGCCGAGGAAGATGTTGTCGTAGCCTTCGATGTTCTCGGGATACGCCTTGAGTTCGGGACGCACGCCCGCACGAAGCTCCTTTTGCGCCTCGTCGATGCAGGCGTAGTAGTCCTTCGCGTACTGCTTTACCGTCTCCACCTCGAACAGATCGCCGCCGACCGCCTTCTGAATGAACTCCGCCGCGGTCTGCGTGTTGCCCTTTGCGAGGTTTTTGATGGTGCCGTTCCAGTAATTTTCGCCCTTGCGGGAATAGTAGATGATGAGATTTGCCATAATGTTCCTCCCTGTCGGATTACCTGCATTATATCACGAGGGCGGACGGCAATCAATTTTGATTTTCCCCGCTATCGATAAGCATCTCTTATCCATGAAAAGAGGCGCCGTGGGGAGCGGCGCCTGTCTCTCAGCCTGCGAATTGCTTGCGCAGGAGATCGGCAAATTCTTCAATGTAGTAGTTTGTCCTCTTCTTCTGCCAGAACGCACAGTAGGTGCGCACGATCGCGCCGCCGTCCGCACGACGCACTTCCCTGCGCACGAGCGGCGGCTCTGTCCGGTCGCCCGCACTCTCCACAAGCATGTAACCCCTGCCGCTCATTGCCATCAGGCGCGCTTCGTCGCGGCTTGCCGCAAACAGATATTCCCGCCCGATGCCGAACGTCTCCTCATAGAACGCGCGCTCGGCGGCCT
>CALVWM010000091.1 GCA_944367185.1 uncultured Clostridia bacterium
TTTTACATTACCATACACCACAAGATTTGTTTGAACTAAATCTCTCTGAGTGTTGCACTTAGTTTGACAATTCATCGATCTGATCAGAAATCGGAGAACGGACTGTCGCCCCCGCCCGAACCGCCCGATCCGTTTGAACCATTCGAGCCGCCGAAATCGGGGAAGGGATTTTCCCCCGTCCCGCCGCCCGCGCCGTTCGAGCTGCCCGGATCATTGGGAGTGCCGTAGCCGCCATATCCGCCATATCCGCCGTAATTTCCGGGACGGTTCTGCTGCTGGCGGCGGGCAAACTCCTCCATTCTCTGGCGCATCCACGCGTCGTAATCGACGGGCGTGTTGTTGCGCACGGCAAAGATGACAAAGCCGCGGAAGGGAAGGAGCGCGCTCAGGAACATCATGACGAAGGGCGAACGCGCATAGTACTTGCGGTAGAAGGAATAGAACATCATGCACATCGCAAGCAGCATAAAGAGATAGAACACATAGATCAGGATCTCGCAAACGGCGTCCGCCGTCAGCATCCAGCGCATCCCGACGGGCAGCTTGGAAGAGACAAATTCCGCGCCCCCGAAGAGCCCGTCCGACGTGGTGATGGGATCGTAAAATTCGGGCTGCATAAAGCTGAAGAGGATATAGAACGAAAAAATGCTCAGGCCGACATGAACGATCTCAAAGAGCATCGCCGCAAGTCCCATCCACTTGACCTTTTTGCCGAAGAAGTTGGTCTCTCCCGCGAGCTTGCCCGCGTAAAAGGTGTTACCGAAGGGCAGAAAGGCGATCCAGCTGCCCTTCATGCCGCGCTTTTTCGCCATGACGTGCATGCCGATGCCGCCCATGATGAGGCAGACAAGGTAAATGCCCGCCGCCACGCACAGCCCGATGATCATAGCCTGACGATAGGCAGCGATGAACGACGCAAGCTGCGCTTCAAGCCCGGCGGACGGATCGTAGGTAAAGGTCATCGTGAGCTGCATCAGCAGCTGCGCGACATATGCAATGTCAAAAAATTCCATCGTTTTCTCCCTGCGCCCCGAAGAGCGGGACGTCAAATTCTACATGTTCCAGAGTCAGCCCCTTTGCGGGCATGGTGCGGAAAAGCAGGGTACGATCTCCCGTTTTCAGCGCCTGTTCGATGTCCGCGCACGACGCCCTTCCGCAGCCGACGGCATACAGCTCTCCGGCGATGATGCGCACCATGTTGTACAAAAATCCGTTGCCCGTGACGCGCACCTCATAAAGGTTTGCGCCATACACGGGCGTACTATCGACGGTGACGGAGAAAACCGTGCGCACCGTCGTCTTTGCGGAGGAGCCAGTCGCGCGAAACGCCGCAAAGTCGTGCTCGCCCACAAGCAGAGCCGCCGCCTCGCGCATGCGGGCAAGGTCCACTCTGCCCTCAACACGCACGGCGTACCGCTCCAAAAGAGGCAGCGTGCTCGCCGCCGTATAAAAACGATAGCAGTACGTCTTGCGCCGCGCGCTGCAGGTGCAGTCGAACCCATCGGGCGCCGCGATGCTCTCCAGCACTTTCAAGTCCTCGGGTAGCAGGCGATTGAACGCCTCGCGCAGCTTTTCAGCAGGGATGCTCGTCTCGCCGTCCAGATGGACGACCTGTCCCGCCGCGTGCACACCCGCGTCCGTCCTGCCCGAAAAGGCGATTTTCACGGGAACGCCGAACACCTTTTGTGCCGCGTCCTCCAGGACGGACTGTACCGTCCTGCATTGAGGCTGGCGCTGTGAGCCGGAGAAGTGCGTGCCGTCAAAACTGATGAGAAAGACATATCTCATAGCGGCCTCAGAAGGGTGCGGGCAGGTAGATCCTGAGCAGCACGACGCCCGTGATCAGCGCCGCGCCCACCAGAAATGCCAGCAGATCGCGCCAGGTAAAGTGCAGTTTTTTATACTTGGTGCGGTGCTTGTCCCCCATATAGCAGCGCGCGTCCATCGCGTCGCCCAGTTCGTCCGCGCGGCGTAGTGCCGACAAAACGAGCGGGACGAGGATGGGAATGGTCGTTCTGATCTTGTGCATGAGCCCGCCGCGGTCGAGGTCGGCGCCGCGGGCGCGCTGGGCGTTCTTGATGCGGTCCACCTCGTCCATGAGCACGGGGATCATGCGAAGCGCGATGCTCATGACGAGCGCTAATGCGTGCACGGGGAGTTTGATCCACTTGAGCGGCGTTAAAAGGCTCTCCACGCCGTCGGTGAGAGAAACGGGCGTCGTCGTGAACGTCAGCATGGACGAGCACAGTACCAGCAGGACGAGCCGCAAAGAGAGCAGCGCCGCAAACAACAATCCCTCCCGCGTGATGACGAAGATCCACCACTGCGCGTACACCGTCTCACCGTCCACAAACAGGATATTGAGCAGCGCGGTGAACACAAGAAGCACCAGAATGCCGCGGATGGAGCGCAGTACCTTCCCGAACGGAATGCGCGCCAGCGCGATGATCACGATGAGCACGGCCGTGCAGACCGCAAGTCCGTAGAAGTTGGTCGCGAGGAAGATCGCCACGATGTACGCGATGAGGAATAAAAACTTCATGCGCGGATCGAGGCGATGCACAAAGGAGTCGCGCGGGTAGTACTGCCCGAAGGTCACGTCTTTCATGCGTCGCCCTCCTTTTTGGGATGCGACGCGGCGTAGGCAAGCACCTTGTCCGCGAAGTCCTCCGTCGTGAAGTCACAGTCGATGTCAATCCCGCGCGCCTTCAAGGCGGCACACAATTTTGCCGTGAGCGGGACATCCAGCCCCAGCGCAGTCAACTCCTCCGTGCGGCGGAAGAGTTCCTTCGGCGGCAGGACGTACTTGACCGTCCCCTCCGAAAAGACCGCCGCCCGCGTGCAGTTCTCGGAGATCTCGTCCATGTCATGCGAGACGATGACGACCGTCTTGCACCATTCGCGGTGCAGGCGATGGAGAAGCTCTAAGATCTCCTTCTTGCCGAGGGGATCCAGCCCCGCAGCCGGCTCGTCCAGAATGAGGATCTCAGGCCTGCTGACGATGACGCCCGCGATCGCGACGCGCCGCTTCTGTCCGCCTGAAAGCTCGAAGGGCGACTGTTCTTTGAGTTCGTCGAAATTTAGTCCCACGACCTCGAGCGCGGCGCGCACAGCCCCATCGATCTCCTCTTCCGTCAGCTTGTTTTCCGAAAAGTTCATGAGTCCGAACGCCACGTCGTCGCGCACCGTCTCGGCAAAGAGCTGATATTCGGGATACTGGAACACCATGCCCACATGCCTTCTCAAGGCGCGGAAGTCCGTTTTTTTATCGGAGAGGTCGAACTCTCCCACCTTAAGGACGGGCGCGGGCGGAAGCGGCTGCCCCTTTTTCGCCTTGCGCTTTTTGGCATGCTTCAAGGAGGCCGGCAGGCGGATGAGCCCGTTGAGGTGCTGGACAAACGTGCTCTTGCCGCTGCCCGTATGCCCGATGATGCCGAAGAACTCGCCCTCCTCGATGGTCAGGGTGACGTCGTGAAGCGCCGCCGTCTCGAAGGGCGACCTTTCATTATAGGTATAGGAGAGATGCTCGGCTACGATACGCATGCTGCGATCTCCTTTGCCAGCGTCTCCACATCCAGCGTATCCTGAATATCCAGTCCGCCCGCGCGCAGCTTTTCGCAGATGACGCTGATGCGGGGCAGGGACAGATTATAGGTGAGAAGGTCCTCTTTGCGCGCAAAGATCTCGCGCGGAGTACCCTGCATGACGATCTCGCCGCGGTTCATCACAATGGCGCGGTCTGCGAGCAGCGCCTCCTCCATGAAGTGCGTGATGAGCAGGACGGTGATCCCCTTCTCCTTGTTGAGGCGGGTGACGACGTCCACGATCTCCCGCCTGCCGCGGGGATCGAGCATGGCGGTGGACTCATCGAGAATGAGGACGCGCGGTGAAAGCGCCAGCACGCCCGCAATGGCGACGCGCTGTTTCTGCCCGCCCGAAAGGCGCGCGACCGTCGCGGTGCGGTATTCCTCCATGCCGACGGCACGCAGCGCAAAGTCGATGCGCCGCCCGATCTCCTCGCGCGCGAGCCCGATATTTTCCGCCCCGAAGGCGACATCGTCCTCGACGATGGTCGCGACCGTCTGATTATCGGGGTTCTGAAAGACGACCCCGACGTCCTTGCGCACTTCGTACAGGTTTTTGGACGTGATCGGGCGCGAAAAGACGGAGATCGTCCCCTCATCCGGCTCCAGAAGTCCGTTGGAAAGGCGCGCGAGCGTACTTTTCCCGCTCCCGTTGTGACCGAGCACGGCGACGAACTCGCCCTCCCCGACGGAGAAATTCAGATTTCTTATGGCAAACGCGGCGTCCTCTTCATAGCAAAAGGACACGTTATCAAACTCGATCGCCTTCATATTCTCCCTTGTGCGCCTGCTTTCAAGTATAATTCTTACATATTATACCAAATCGTGCGGCATTTTACAATGAAAACATCGTGAAATTCTTGCAAGTTTTCCTCATATGGGCAGAAAACACGGCGTTTTTTGCGCCCGCGCCGCCCCGGAATCGCGGGCGGCGCGGGCGCGGCGGGAACAGGCAAACCCCCGCTTCATCAGCTCAAAGGCAGGCGCGGGCAATTTTTTTCATTTTTGCGTCACTTTTTTTCGCGGGCGGGGTTGACTTGCAGGGCAAAAGAGATTATAATGGTCATGTGCGTGCAGGAGCGCTTATTTTGCCGTGCTTGAAAGCACGCGTTCGTGCAGTACGCAGACACATACCCCCCTCTTCACCGCCTATGGCCGGAGCCGTCTCGCACAAGTGGACACTTGTGCTTCGGTCAGCGATTTTGCGTGACAAATTCAAAATCGCTAAGCTCATGTGTGCGTTATGCAGAAAGCTACCCTGGCGGCGAACGCCGGGTTTTCCAAAAGAAACTCACGAGATTCCTTTTCGTCAGTTCGAAAAGAAATCTGTGAATAAAATAATAATGTTATTTTTATGGAGGTTTTTCGATGACCAAGATGACGATTGACGGCAATACCGCCGCGTCGCACGTCGCATACGCCTTTTCGGAAGTAGCGGCGATCTACCCCATCACGCC
>CALVWM010000092.1 GCA_944367185.1 uncultured Clostridia bacterium
AAACGAGCCGCAGTCTCGTCGCGGCGGCGTTTTCTCTAAATCTCACGGCGAAGATTTTTGCCTTTGCAAAAAGATTCGCGTGAACTTATTGAATTGTATCTCCCCCCAGCCTTGCTTCGACTTCGGAAAGTTTGACCGAGACGATCTTGCTCACGCCCTTTTCCTCCATCGTCACGCCGAACAGGATGTCCGCCTGGTTCATCGTCGGCTTGCGGTGCGTGATGACGATGAACTGCGTGTCCTTGGAGAACTTTTTGAGATACTTGGCAAAGCGGTCGACGTTCGCCTCGTCCAGCGCCGCTTCGATCTCGTCGAGAATACAAAAAGGCATGGGGCGGGACTTTAAGATCGCGAACAGGATGGCGATCGCCGTGAACGCACGCTCGCCGCCAGACAGGAGCGAGATCTTCGTCAGCTTCTTTCCGGGCGGGCAGGCGACGATCTCGATGCCCGCGTTGAGCGGGTCGTCGCAGTCGGTGTAGTCGAGCTGCATTTCCGCCTTGCCGCCGCCGAACAGCTCTTTGAAGATCTGCGTGAAGTTGGCATTGATCTCGTTGAAGCCCGCGTCAAACTTGCGCTGCATCTCCGCTTTCAGCTCTTCCAGAACGCCCGTCAAATCGGAAATGCCCTTGTCGAGGTCCTCTTTCTGCGTCTGCATCTCGCTGTAACGGGCGAGCAGGTTGTCGTAGTCCTCCTCGGCGTTCTGGTTGATCGCGCCCAGCGCGCCGATGCGGTGTTTCAGGCTGTTGATGCGCGCGGACGCCTGCGTGATGTCATAGTGCTCGTCGCGCATCGCCTGCGCGCTCTCGTAGGTCAGCCCATATGCCTCATCGATGCGCTGCTTCATGTTCTCCAGCGACGCCTCCGCCTTGGAGATCTCCAGCTCGCATTCGTGCTTTTGTTCGGACAACGTCATCTGCCGCGCGAGCAGGGAGCGTTTTTCCTCAGCAAGGCGCGTCTGCGCGTCGCCGACCGTCTTTTTCTCCTGCTCGATCCCGGCAAGCCGCTCGCGCAGCGCGGAGACGGCGTGCTGTTCCTCCTCGGTGAGCGCCGCCTTCTCCTCCTCGCGCCTGAGCTGTTCGATGCGCTGTTCCGTCTCGGTGACGGCGGCGCGCGTCTCGTCCACCTTGCGCATGAGCGCCGCTTTCTCCTCGCGCATGCGCTGCGTATTCGCCTCGTCCGCCGCCTGCGCGGAGGCAATGGACGCGCTCTCGACGCGCAGAGCGTTGAGCTTTTGGAGCAAGGTATCGCGTTCTGCTTTGAGCTTGTCCCCCTCCGCCTGCCGCGACGCAGCCTCTGCCGCCGCCTCCGAACGGATCTTGTTGAGAAGTTCCTCGCTCTCTTCGGAGGAGAGCACCTCATTCTTCAGGTTGTCCGCCGTACGACCGAGCGTCTCGAGCAGCGCTTCATAGTCCGCGACATCGTGCTGCGCTTCGGCGAGCAGCCCTTCGAGCGTCGCCGCGCGCTGGGAGAGCGCCGCATAGGACGCCGCCTTCTCCTGCACCTTGAGGCGGAACTGCTCGCACGCCGCCTGCTTTTCGGAGAGAGCCTGTTCGCAGGCTTCCAGTTCCTGCTTGAGGCGCGCCATCTGCTTCTTCTTGGCGGCGATCCCCTCCTCGCACTCCTTGATGCGGCGCTCGCCCGCGAGCAAGTTTCCGCTCTCGCGGCGGCGGGAGCCGCCCGTCATCGCGCCCGACGAAGCGATCGTGTCGCCGTCCAGCGTGACGATCTTAAAGGCGCGCGGGAACTTGCGCGAGATGTGCGTCGCGTTGGCAATGGTATCGCAGATAAGCGTGTTGTCGAGCAGATACCCGACGATGTTTTCATAGTAGGGATCGTAAGTGACCAGTTCGCTCGCGAGCCCGACGGCGCCCTCCTCGCGCAGGGCGGCGCGGATGTCCCTGCCGTTGCCGCGCGGGCGCATGGTATCCACGGGCAAAAAGGTGACAATCCCCCCGCCCGTGCGCTTTAAGTATTCGATGAGATAGCGCGCATCCTCCTGCGTCGCCGTGACGAGGTTCTGCATCGCGCCGCCGATCGCCGTCTCGATGGCGACCTCGTATGTCTTTTCCGTGCGGACGATGTCTGCGATCGCTCCCTTCAGCCTTTTTCCGATTTCGGGCTGCGACTTGGCGGTGAGCTGCAATTTGCGCACCGAATCGCGGTAGCCGTCAAAGCGGTTCTTGAGATTGACGTACATCTCCAGATTGTTGGTAAGGTTGAGAACGGAGGTGTTGCAGTCGGCGATCTGCGCCGCGAGATCGCGCCGCTGCGCCTCCGCCTCGGCAAGCTCTGCCTGCAGCGCCGCCTCTTTTTGCGGCTTTTCGTCGAGGAACTGTTCGCAGGCGGACTTCTCCGTCGCGCACTCCGCCGCCTGGCGGACGTACTCGCTGCGGCGCGCATTCGCCTTTTCGAGAGCCGCCCTGACCTCTGCGATGCGCTCGTCCACCGCGTCGCGGCGGGCGGAAAGGCTTCCGACATTCGCCCTGACGTCGGCGAGGTTTTCCACCGAGGAGAGCTCGCTCGCGCGCTTTTCATCCGAGATGCGTTCAAACGCGGCGACCTTTTCGGAGACCTCGGCAAGCTTTGCCTCCAGCCCCGCACACTCCTTGCCGATCGCTTTCGCGCGCTTTTCGTTCTCCGCCGACTTGGAGGCGCCGCTTCTCTCCAGCTGCTCGATCTCGCGCGTACGGCGCAGGGAGTACTCGATGTCGTCCGTCGCCGTGCGCAGCTGGCGGCGGTAGGACTGAATGCGCTCGCCGAGCACTTTCGCCTCGCCCGTCTTATGTTCGATGCCGACCTCAAAGACGCGCAGCTTTTCGTTGACGGTGCGAAGATCCGCATCTGCCTGCAAGATCTGCTCGCGCGCCGATTGCTCCTCGGTATCCAGTGCCGTCATACGGGTCTCGATCTGCGTGAGCTCCCTGCCGGCTCGCTCGATCTTCTCGCGCTGCCTGCCCGTCTCGTAGGCAAAGTTATCAAAGCGGACAAGGTAGGAATTGACCTCCTCGTGCTTTAATTCCTCGGTATAGGCGCGGTACTTTTTTGCCGTCTCCGCCTGTTTTTCGAGGGGACGAAGCTGGTTTTCCGCCTCGTCCATGCGCTGGACGAACACGGTCAGGTTGTCCTTGGCGCTCTCCAGCTTTCGCTCGATCTCCGCCTTCTGGGACTTGAACTTGATGACGCCCGTCGCCTCCTCGAAGATGGCGCGGCGATCCTCGGGCTTGGCGTTCATGATCTGCTCGACCTTGCCCTGCCCGATGATGGAGTAGCCCTCCTTGCCGATGCCCACGCCGTGCAGAAGCGCGACGATGTCCTTGAGGCGGCAGGGCTGCTTGTTGAGCAGATATTCGCTGTCGCCCGAGCGGTACAGCCGCCGCGTCATGGCGACTTCGTCGTACTCGATATCGAACATGCGGTTTGTGTTGTCAAAGACGAGCGTGACCTCGCAAAAGGAGAGCTGGCGGCGCGTCTGCGTGCCGCCGAAGATGACGTCCTGCATGGAGGAGCCGCGCAGCGTCTTTGCCGACTGCTCGCCCAGCACCCAGCGCACGGCGTCCGCAACGTTGCTCTTGCCGCAGCCGTTGGGCCCGACGATACAGGTGACGCCGTCCTCGAATTTGATGGAGGTCTTGTCCGCAAAGGACTTGAACCCCAGAAGTTGGATCTCTTTGAAATTCATTGCTCCGATAATTTCCCGAATAAGCATCTTGCCGCCGCGCGTTCGGCGAGCTTTTTGGTGGGCGCGCACGCTTGGGCGCTCTCGCCCAGCGCGCTGACCGTACAGACGACGCCCCCTTCCGTTTCCTGCGAGGAGTAAACGGGCAGCGCCTTGCTGCGCGCCTGCACAAATTCCTGCAGGAGCGCGCGGAAGTTGCCCGCCTCCTGCGGCAGCAGGGTGCGGGCGAGGAACGCCTCCGCCGCCGCATAGCCGCCGTCCAGATAGATGCCGCCGACAACCGCTTCATAGAGGTTTGCCGCCGTCTTGCCGTGCACGAGCACATCGCCCGTGTAGCGCAGGTAATCGACCAGTCCCAATGCCTCGCACGCCGCTTCCAGCGCCCCGCGCGAGACGTAGCTCTGCCGCTTTGCCGTGAGCGCCCCTTCTCTGCCCCCGTCGGTGCGGTACAAAAGGTCGGTGACGTACAATTGCACGACCGCGTCCCCCAAAAATTCCAGGCGCTCGTTGCTCTCCCCGCCGCCGAGATTGGCGGCGGAGGAATGGCAGAAGCACCGCGCAAGCAGCGCCTTGTCCGAAAAGGTGTAGCCGATCGCCGCCTCTGCGGCGGCAAGATCAGGCGTCTTCACTTTGCCCGGAGGTCTTTGTGAGCATGTCCTCCATCATGCCGATCAGCCCGCCCTTGCAGGCGTCGATCGCCTGATAGATGGAGGGCTTGATGCTCTTTGCCTTGGAGGAGCCGTGCGACTTGACGACCACCTTTTTCAGCCCCAGGAACACCGAGCCGCCGAAGCGGGAATAGTCCAGCGCGTTGGAGAGCCCGGAAATGGGCTTTTTGGCGACGAGGTAGCTCAGCTTCCTCGGAAGCGACGCCGTAAACTCCTTTTTGAGCATCTCGGCGACCGTCTTGCCGCACCCCTCGATCGCTTTCAGGGCGATGTTGCCCGAGAAGCCGTCCGCCACGGCGACGTCCACGTCCCCGTACATGATGTCCCGCCCCTCGATATTGCCGACAAAGTTGATGCCCTGCATGTTTTTAAGCAGCTGATGCGCCTCCTGATGCAGCGGATCGCCCTTGTGCTCCTCCGTGCCGTTGGTGAGCAGCCCGACGCGGGGATTTTCCACGCCGTACGCGGCGCGCGCATAGGCAGACGCCATCAACCCGAACTGCGCGAGGTACTGAGGCTTACACTCCGCATTCGCGCCGCAGTCGCACAGAAGCGTCATGGAACCGCGCAC
>CALVWM010000093.1 GCA_944367185.1 uncultured Clostridia bacterium
CAGGCGAATATCAAGAATCCTCGCAAGTAATTTGGCTTACAATATGCGCGGAGCTTTGTGCTCCGCGCATATTTTTTACGCTCAAATCAGTCGGGTATTGTCGACCGGCATTTGTCAGATTGAGCTTTGCATGCGTTTGGGGATTTCCCACGGGAGAAAAAATGATCTATTTGGATGAGGCAATCAGGGAGCGACATAGTGTAAGAAATTTCAGGGATAAAGTCGTCCCGGACAAGGCCATTTTGCAAATACTCGAGGCGGGGCGGCTTGCGCCCTCCGCGAAAAACAGACAGCCGTGGCGCTTTGAGGTCGTCGGGAGCATTCATAAGAATGAAATTTCCGATTTGATGAAGAAGCGTGCAAACGAGATATATCGTGCTGATTCCACCGTAGCAACGTCTGCGGAAATCGTGCGCGATGCTCCCGTGCTTGTGGCGGTGTTTGCCGCTGTGGGCGGAGGATGTACTGCCAGCGACTATATCTCTATCGGCGCCTGTCTTGAAAATATGTGCTTAAAGGCGGTTGATCTTGGATTGGCGGGTCTTATCGTATGCGATTGTCAGGATTGTGCTGCGGACATTGCGGCTCTTCTCGGAAGGAACTGCGAACTCGTTGCCTTGCTTGTGATTGGATATGAATGTGTCGGGCATCGGCAAAGCGAGAAGCTGCCTTTGGAAACACTTGTCAATGGGATTTCCGGTGCATTGTTCGAAGAAAATAAGGGAGATGCGCTTCCGCAGGCGGATGTCGGAGAAGCGCCTTTCCTGTTTATCAGCTACTCGCATCTGGATTCCGCCATCGTCGTTTCCGATATTGTTGAGCTAAAAAAGCATGGAGTGCGGCTATGGTACGATGCCTCCATGATTTCCGGCGAAAAATGGGACGAAAGAGCGCTTGGTGTGATCAGGCAAAAAAACTGTGTCGGCGTGATTGTATATATCAGTGAGCATTCTGTCCGCTCTGAAAGTGTTGCCAAAGAGCTTTTATGCGCGGCGGAACACTTCCAGGGGGAGGCTGGCAGAATCATAGGCATACATATCGGGGATAAAGTGTTGAGCGAGTACCTGTATGACGGCAAACCGACTGTGTCGCACGCCTTTCGGACGGTTTTTTCCGATAGCAGTACCTATATTCCACGGGCAAGGGTGGCGGGCATGCCGGATGATATTTTGCAGATTGTTGACGAGGCGAATCGGCTTGGCGCTGTGCGTGAAAGTGGGGTATATGACGATTTCCGATATGTCCGCACGGAAGGCGGGGTAGAGCTGACACAATATTGGGGTTGCTCAAAGGAAATTGAGCTTCCTGCGGCGATTGCAGGGTTGCCGGTTGTTTCCTTGGGGAAGAACATGTTTCGCAGCAACGATTGTGTGGAAGGCGTAACGATCCCGTTTACGGTAAAGGCAATCAAAGACGGCGCATTTCTTAAAATGAGCAATCTTAAAACAATTACGATACCTGAAAACGTAACAGAAATCGGCGTTGCTGCATTCAGGGATTGTGTTTCGCTGAAAGATGTGAGTTTGCCGCAAGGTCTCAAAAAAATGAGTGAAGCCCTATTCCGTGGCTGTTCCTCGCTTACCGAGTTCGTTGTGCCGGAAACGGTGACTGAATTTGGCGAAGCTGTATTCAATGGATGCAGTTCGCTTTGCAGGGTATATATGCCGTCTGTGGAACACGTCACGGAAGGCTGTTTCTACGGGTGTTGTGAGCTCGAAGAAATCATTGCCTCGCCAAAGCTTGAGGGCTTGGAGGAAAATTCTTTTCTTACGTGTCCCAAAATAAATATCGACCTGTGCGGATACCGTTATCGTAATGGTAAGGCGATCATGAAAAAGAGCTGATATACGTCTGAGAAACGATATTACTTTCTCCGCACATTTTCAGTATTTCGGAACGGAGCGGCGTGGCATTGCGGTCCGAAGCAACTGACCGGCAAACGCTTGATTTTGCGCGCAGACTGTGGTATATTGAGAAAAATCCCGGAAAGGCACCGCGCAGGGATGGCGGCAGAGCGGTCGGAAGATCGGCGCAAAATGGCGGACGGCGCGTGCGTCTGAGCGGACGGTGTTGTCCGGAAGGAGGGGTGAAGGCAATGCAACGGGAAAGCGGGAGACCGAAGGACGCGGCGGGGCGTTTAGCGCGGGAGATGCGCGTCTACGACCTGCTCGACGGGCTGAAGATCGGATATGAACGGGTGGATCACGACGCCGTAGAGACGATGGCGGCGTGCAAAGAGATCGATGCATTGCTCAGTCCCGCGGCGGTCTGCAAAAATCTGCTGCTCTGCGATGCGCACGGGCATGGCTTCTATCTGCTGATGCTGCGCGGGGACAAGCGGCTCGATTGCAAACAGATCGCCGGGCAGATCGGAAGACCGAGGCTGTCTTTTGCCCCTGCGCAGAAGCTGGAGGAGTTTCTCGGGCTTGGCGTCGGCGCGGTCAGCGTGCTGGGGCTGATGAACGATCGCGGCGGCAACGTGCAGCTGCTTGTGGACGCCGACCTGCTGCGGGAGGAAGCGATCGGCTGTCATCCGTGCGTCAATACGTCCAGCCTGCGGATCGGGATGAGGGACCTGTTGGAAGTCTTTCTGCCTGCGGTCGGGCATGCGTACCGGACTGTGACCTGTTCATTGGGAGATCGTCCGTGACGCAGCTTCACGGCTTTGGTGACGTTTTTTCGCATACGTTCATAGATTTTTGTACCACAATGCAAGCGGAATGATCGTGAAACCGCCCGCGGCGGGCATTTGCCCGCCGCGGGCGGTCGGCTTTGCGTTGCAGTTTTTTCTCCCGTCAGTCGCAGCCGACGGGTAAAACGAGCCCGCCGCGCCGAGGCTCCCTCGGCGCGGCGGGCGGTTGGTCTATTAAAATCAATTTTGTCCCATGCGGATGATCTCGGCAGGGGAGCGCCGCGCATACTTTGCAAGCACGACGAGGCTTCCCAGAATCGCCGTCAGCAGGGCGATGGCGAGGATGAGCAGGAAGGGCGGGGCTTGCAGGCTGACGGCAAACAGGTCGGTCGTCATGTACATGCCGGCAAAGGCGTTGAACAGCTGCAGCCCGAACGGCATGAGGGCGGCGGACAGGGCGAAGATCATAAGTCCCAATAAAATCGCGCTTCCCGTGTAGATCTTGACCGTCTCGGAAAATCCCGTGCCGAGGGCGCGCAGAATGCCCATCTGCTGCAGCTTGTCGCGGACGGACGCCGAGATGAAGTTGATGAGCAGCAGGAAGGAGAAGACAAAGAACGCCGCGCTGACATACAGGCACAGGTTGGACAGCATGAGATACATATCCACGCTGGAAGAATAGTCGGAATCGAGCGTCGTGGTGGAGTTGTAAAAGCGCAGGAACTGCGTGCCGTCGTCTGCGCCAAAGACGCAGGAGACGAGCGCCGCTTTGGTCGCATGATCCGCGGGAATGGAGAGGTATAAGTAGTTGTATTGCTCCAGATACCCTTCCCCGACGTAGAGCACGTTGTGGATGTTTTCCAGCGAATGGGTACGTGTGCAGGCACGGTCACATCTTGTATCGATGATGCCCGTGATGATCTTTGGCTCCGTCTCGTTCGGACCCGGATTGCCGTAGTGCAGAACTCCGATTTCGAGCGTGCGGCCGATCAGTTCCTGCGGGGAATCGATCGTGACCGTGATGCCTTCCTGCAACAGTCCGCCGACCGCAAAACTGTGGTACGCCGTCATGGGAAGTGCGATCTCGTCCGAAGTTTGGGGTAGCCGCCCTTGCAGGGTGTAGCCGAGGTGTGTAAGCAGCGCCTCGTCCACCTGTACATAAGCAGTCGGAGCGATCATGAACAGTTCTGTCTGATCTTCCTCTTCCAGCTCGTCCTCGATGGCGTCAATATTGGCAATGTTGAGCTGGAAGGAGGAAATGCCGCTCGGGGACGTGGAATATGCCATCGCGACGGGGTAGCCCAGAACTTCCTGCAAAGCGGCGGCGTCCTCTTCCGTGACGGGGATACGCCGTTCATAGCGACTGTCGGCGCCCAGATACTGATCCAGGGATTGATCGGTCGCATTGGAGTTTTCATAGCGCTCATAGCGCTGCACGGAGACCTCCTGCAAGCCCGTCGTCTCCAGCGCCTGCACATAGGCGTCCTCCTCGTTGAACATGGCGACCGTCGCGGGGATGCCCACCAGAACGAGGGAAAAGACGGACAGAAGCAGCGTGAACGCAAGCCGCACGGGGTGGCGCAGCAGATTGCGGCAGCCGAGCTTTAACGCCGTGCCGAGCGGCAGGCGTGCGGGGAGGTCGGGCAGGGGTTCGGGCGCTTCCTCCTGCGCCGCAGGGGCGCTGTCGGAGACGATCTGCCCGTCCGCAAGTTCGATGATCCTGTCGCCGAAGGTCTCGGCAAAAGTCCTGTCGTGGGAGACGACGAACACGAGCTGCTCCTTGGAGAGTTCTTTTAAGAGCATCAGGATGTCCTTGCCCGTCTGTTCGTCGAGTGCGCCCGTCGGCTCATCGGCAAATAAAATGCGCGGGGACTTGACGAGCGCCCGCGCAATCGCGACGCGCTGCTTCTGCCCGCCCGAAAGCTGCGTGACGCGGCGGTGTTCGCAGCCCGAAAGTCCCACCTGATCGAGGGCACGGTGTACGCGTTCGTCGGGGTCGCGCTCGCCCTGCAAACGGAGCGCAAGCGCAATGTTTTCGCCCACGGTCAGCTCCGTGATCAGGCTGTAATCCTGAAAGATGATCCCGCAGCAGCTGTTGCGGTACTTGTCGCGGTCACGTTC
>CALVWM010000094.1 GCA_944367185.1 uncultured Clostridia bacterium
CAAAGCGCCGCCTCGGACGAGGCGGCGCTTTGAAATTGCTATACAAAAATTACCTGACGCGGGTGCGCTCGGCATTGCGCGAGCGGATATAGTCCCAGAACTTGCCGTACTCCGCGACAATCGTGGGCGCGAGCGTCAGCGCAACGACGATCAGCCACTGCCAGCCCGAGAGCGCGCTCATCTCCAGCGCCTCGCCGACGGCGGGAATGGCGGCAAGCCCCGCAAGTCCGCCGAGCAGCACGAGCATGACCGCGCAGCTGATATACAGCCGGGGATTGTCTTTGACGTGATAGAACACGATGCTCTTTCTGCTGCGGACGGTGAGCACATGCAGGATGGACGTCCAGCCCGTGACGAGGAACGCCATCGTCTGCGCTGCCTCAATGGTGGGCGCAACGCCGCCCATCTCAACATGCAGACCGACATAGTATGCCGCGAGCGTCACGATCGCAAAGACAAATGTCTGACGGATGATGACCTCCATCAGCCCGCCCCCGAAGAAACTCTCGTTGCGGGCAATGGGTTTTCGGTTCATGATGCGCTTATCCGACTCCTCTTTGGCGAGCGCCATGCCGGGAATACCGTCGCCCAGGACGTTGATGATGAGCAGCATCAGAGGGGTGAGCGGCAGGCCCCAGCCCTCGCCCGACATGAACTGCGCGAACAGCATGACGATGATCTCGGAGATATTGCACACCAAAAGGAAGTAGACGAGCTTACGGATATTGGAGAAGATATTGCGTCCCTCGGCGACCGCCTCGATGATCGTGGAGAACTTGTCGTCCATCAGAATCATCTTTGCGGCGCTCTTGGCGACCTCGGTGCCGTTCTTGCCCATCGCGACGCCGACGTCCGCCGCCTTCAGCGCGGGCGCGTCGTTGACGCCGTCGCCCGTCATCGCGACGACTTCGCCGCGCGTCTGCCACGCCTTGACAATGCGGATCTTATCCTCTGGCGAGACGCGCGCGTAGACGGAGTAAAATTCAATGACTTCGGCGAACTTCTCGTCGGACAGCTTTTGCAGTTCCTGCCCCGTGATGATGCCCTCATTTGCCGTGATGATGCCCAACTCCCGCGCGATCGCGCCCGCCGTTGCGGCATGGTCGCCCGTGATCATGATCGTGCGGATGCCCGCCGCCTTGGCGCGGGCGATGGCCGCCTTCGCCTCGGGACGGGGCGGGTCGATGATGCCGACAAAGCCGTAGAAGGTGAGACCGCTTTCGACCTCTTCCAGATTTTCGGGCAGCGTATCGACGACCTTGCCCGCGAGCGTGATGACGCGGAGCGCGTCGGATGCAAAGGAATCGTGCATCTGCTCGAGCTCGTAGAGCACGTTCTTATCCGAACGGTCGAAGGGGATGCGGTCGAACGCGCCCTTGGTGAGCACAAGATACCCCCCTTCCGGGCGGCGCACGACGGCGGTCATCATCTTGCGCGAGGACGAGAACGGGACCTCCCCTACCTTCTCGTACCTGTCGCCAAGATGCTCGTAGTCAATGCCCTTCGCCTTGGCGAGGGTGACGATCGCCGTCTCGGTCGGATCGCCGATGATCTTTTCGTTCCCGTCGTCGTCCCTGCCGACGGTTGCCGTGCAGGCAAGGGCGAGCTGCTCCAAAAAGCGCATCTTCTGCCCGTCAAAGTCCGCATCCTCGGGCACGGGCTCGGCGCCGTACACCCAGAGCCGCTTGACGGTCATTTTGTTCATGGTGAGCGTGCCCGTCTTGTCCGAACAGATGACGGAAGTACTGCCCAGCGTCTCCACCGACTGCATCTGCCGGATGAGCGCGTTCTTTGCCGCCATCTTCTTGGCTCCCTGCGTTAAAATGAGCGTGACGATCAGCGAGAGCGTCTCGGGCACGGCGGCGACGGCGAGCGTGATGGCGACGATGATCATGTCCATCGTCAGTACACCGCCATTCTGAATGAGGCTGACGACAAACAGCACGATCGCCGACATGACGGCGATGCCGCTGATGATCTTGCCCACCTTGTCCAGGCGGACCTGCAAGGGGGTCTTTTTCTGTTTTGTCTCGGTGAGGAAACGCGCGATCTTACCGATCTGCGTCTGCATGCCCGTCTCGGTGACGATGGCAACGGCGTTGCCCGCCGTCACAAGGCAGCCTGAGAACACCATATTGGCGCGGTCTCCCAGCGGGATATCCCCTTCGAGCTGCGCGTCCGCGTCCTTTTCGGCGGGGACGCTCTCGCCCGTCAACGAGGATTCGTCCACGGCGAGGCTCTCCGACCTCAGAAGGCGCGCGTCGGCGGGGACGAGGTCGCCCGTCTTTAACAGGATGATATCCCCGGGGACGAGGCGCTTGGGATCGCACTCCCCGACAGAGCCGTCCCGCAGCACCCGGCAGACAGGCGAGGAGAGATTGCCAAGCGCCTCCAGGGCATTCTCCGCGCTCCGCTCCTGCGTGACGGCGAGGATGACGTTCATCACAATGACGGCAAAGACGACAAGCGGCTCGATGAGGCTGTGCAGTCCCTCCCACTCGATGATCGCCATCGTCAGGCTGAGGACGGCAGCGATGAGCAGGATGATGACGGACACGTCCTTGAGCTGCGCCAGGATCTTGACGATCAGCTTGGTCTTTTTCTCTTTTTCAAAGGCATTCGGACCGTACAGTTCCAGCCGCGATGACGCCTCCTGCGCAGTGAGCCCCCTCTCCTGCGTGACGCCGTGCTCCGCAAGCAGTTCGGCGGCTGTTTTTTCATAATTTTGCTTCATTGTTCCCCCGTCGCTTTTTTGTTTATTATATCACATTTTTTTGTGCGTGTAAAGACGGTATTTTCATTTATTTTTGTGTTCAAAATGAAATATGTGTAAAATCACGCAATTCATGTGGTAAAAATCGTGACAATTTTACAGGCTGCGCGCACGACCATATTGCCTCACAAGCACTCGTTTGGCGCAACGGAAAAGAGCGCGCCGCCGCGCTCATCGCGCGGCGGCGCGCCTGATTTGACAGTTGCCACATGAAATTTTACAGCGCGCCCTTGTTGACGGGACAGTCGGGAATGGTCGCGAAGCCCTTTGCAAGGTCGGCGTCGGTGGGGGCGTAGTCGGTCATCGTGCCGTCGTTGTACTGCTTGTAGGCGGCGAGGTCAAAGTATCCCGTACCCGTCAGCCCGAAGAGAATGGTCTTTTTCTTGCCCTCCTCCTTGCACTTGAGCGCCTCGTCGATGGCGACGCGGATGGCGTGCGAGCTCTCGGGTGCGGGCAGGATGCCCTCGCACTTGGCAAACATGACCGCCGCGTCGAACACCTTGCTCTGCTCCACTGCGACGGCGCGCAGATAGCCGTCGTGATAGAGCTGGGAGACGATGGGGCTCATGCCGTGATAGCGAAGCCCGCCCGCATGGTTGGGCGAGGGCATGAAGCCGCAGCCCAGCGTGTACATTTTGGCAAGGGGAGTGATCTTGGCGGAGTCGCAGAAGTCATAGGCGAACTTGCCGCGCGTCAGCGAAGGACAGCTTGCAGGCTCAACGCCGACAAACTCTATATTGTTCTTGCCCTGCAACCTTTCGCCCATGTAGGGCGCAATGAGACCGCCGAAGTTGGAGCCGCCGCCCACGCAGCCGATGATGATGTCGGGCGTGACGCCGTACTTTTCCAGTGCCGTCTTACTCTCCAAGCCGATGACAGATTGATGCAACAGGACATGATCGAGCACAGAGCCGAGAACATAGCGGCAATCCGGCGTCGTGACCGCTTTTTCCACCGCCTCGGAGATCGCGCAGCCCAGCGAGCCTCCCGTACCGGGGAACTCGGCGAGGATCTTCCTGCCCGCCTCGGTCGTATCGGAGGGCGAGGGAATAACGTTGGCGCCGTAGGTGCGGATGACCTCCTTGCGGTATGGCTTTTGCTCGGAGGACACCTTGACCATGTACACGTCGAGGTGCAGCCCGAAGAATGCCGCCGCCATGGCGAGCGCCGTGCCCCACTGCCCCGCGCCCGTCTCGGTCGTAATCGACGTCAGCCCCTGCTGCTTTGCGTAGTACGCCTGCGCCGCCGCGGAGTTGAGCTTGTGCGAGCCGGACGTGTTGTTGCCCTCAAATTTATAGTAAATTTCGGCGGGCGTATCCAGCAGCTTTTCCAAAAAGTATGCCCTGATAAGAGGCGAAGGACGGAAGGTACGGTAGAAATCGCGGATGCCGTCGGGAATGCCGATGTACTCGTCCGTCTCGTTGAGTTCCTGATCGATGCACTCGTCGCAGAACACGGGACGCAGGTCGTCCTTGGTGCAGGGCTGCATGGTCGCGGGATTGATGAAGGGCGCGTGCTCCGTCTTCATGTGTGCTTTAACATTATACCATGCCTTGGGCATCTCCTCTTCCGACAGATAGATCTTGTAAGGGACTTGCTTGGTTGCCATGGTGTTACCTCCTGATAAAATTTTTTGTGCAAAAAAATACACGGTAAAGATCCGTTTGGGACGAATCTCTCCGTGTTGCCACCCAATTTCACAGCCACAGGCTGCCTCGTTGTAAGCACTATCATGCTCTCTTCCTGTAACGGGAAAGCCCCGTCGGACGCTACTTGTGTTCACGCCCGCCCTCCGTGACCCATTCACGCGCGTCGGCCTGCTCCCCTCTCACC
>CALVWM010000095.1 GCA_944367185.1 uncultured Clostridia bacterium
TTCCTCGGCGTCTGCCACTCCATGGCGCACAAGCTCGGTTCCTACTGGCACATCCCTCACGGTATGGCAAACTCCCTGATGCTTGAAGAGGTCATCCGCTTCAACAGCGCGGAATGCCCGACCAAGATGGGCACCTTCCCTCAGTATGCATACCCTCAGTGCCAGGCACGTTATGCGGATGTTGCCCGTTTTATCGGACTCAAGGGCAAGAACGACGAGGAGCTTGTCGAAGCGCTCATCAAGAAGCTGCATGAGCTCCAGGAAGCGATCGGACAGCCCAAGACCATTCAGGAAGCGCTTGCGGGCAAGGTCACGGAAGAGGAGTTCCTAGCGCGTCTCGATCAGATGACGGAGGATGCGTTCGACGACCAGTGCACGGGCGCGAACCCCCGTTATCCGCTCATGAGTGAGATCAAGGAGATGTATCTCAACGCTTATTACGGCAGGAAGAACCGTAAGAAGAAGTAATTGCTACGCAAATTTCATTGCAACGAGGGTGAGAAGTCTTGCCCTCGTTGTTGAAATTTTCAAAAATATTTGAGAACATAGAGAGGAGAGTTATGAGAGGACTGGAAACTTCGGTCAGGAAGTTGCGGCATCAGGTGTTCGTCGAAGTCGCAAAAGTCGCCTTTGAATCCACGGATATCGAAAACGATATTGAGAAGATCCCCTATATCATTACCCCGACGGAGACGCCGCAGTATCGCGAGAGCGTGTACCGCGAGAGGGCGATCGCTGCAGAGCGCGTCCGTCTTGCAATGGGCATGTCGCTCAATCCGCAGGATCGGCCCGCGCACATCACCAACGGGCTCAACAAGAGCAACATTTCGGATAGCTACTATGAACCGCCGCTCATGCAGGTCATCCCGTCGGCATGCGATCGGTGCGAGGAGAACATGTATGTCGTCTCCGACCAGTGCCGCGGCTGCGTTTCCCGCTATTGCATGACGGTCTGCCCCAAGGGCGCGATCTCCGTCGACAAAAAGACGGGAAAGGCGGTCATCGATCAGGGTAAGTGCATCAAGTGCGGCAAGTGCAAGGCGTCCTGCCCGTACGAAGCGATCGCGCACAGAACGCGCCCCTGCGCGCAGGCGTGCGGCGTCAAGGCGATCTCCAGCGACGGGCTGGGCAGGGCATCCATCGATCCCGCGAAGTGCGTCGGCTGCGGACAGTGCATGGTCTCCTGTCCCTTCGGCGCGATCGCGGACAAGTCGCAGATCTTCCAGCTCATCCGCGCCATCCAGAAGGGGGACGAGGTCGTCGCCGAGGTCGCACCGGCGATCGTCGGGCAGTTCGGCCCCAACGTGACGCTCTGGAAGATCAAAGCCGCGCTCAAGGAGATCGGCTTCAAGGAAGTCTATGAGGTCGCGCACGGCGCAGACGTAGGCGCTTCTACCGAGGCGCACCACTACGCGACGGAGGTCGTCACGGGGCAGCTTCCCTTCCTCCTGACGTCCTGTTGCCCCGCCTGGAGCATGCTCGCAAAGACGCAGTTCCCCGACATGATCGACAAAGTCTCCTCGGCGCTGACGCCCATGGTCGCGACGTCCAGGACGATCAAGCAGAATCGTCCCAACGCGCGCGTGGTCTTTATCGGACCGTGCGCCGCAAAAAAGCTCGAGGCGCGCCGCCGTACGGTGCGCAGCGACGTCGATTTCGTCATTACCTTTGAGGAACTTGCTGCGATCTTTGAGGCAAAGGGCATCAATATGGCGACATACGACAAGGAAGAACCTATCCACGACGCGACGGCGGCCGGACGCGGCTATGGTGTTGCAGGCGGTGTTTCGGCAGCGATCGAAGCATGCGTCAAAGAGTATTATCCCGATGTTGAAGTCAAGATCGAGCATGCAGAGGGGCTGGAGGAGTGCAAGAAAGTGCTGCTTCTTGCCAAGCTCGGCAAGAAGAACGGCTGCCTGATCGAGGGCATGGGCTGCCCCGGCGGTTGCGTTGCGGGCGCGGGCGTCAATGCCCCCGTCGAAAAGGGCGCTGCGGAGCTGAGAAAGTTTGTCGCCGGCTCCACAAAGAAGCTTCCCGAAAAGGAATTGTACGAAATCAAGCTGCCCTGATCGGCATTGGTCTATAGAAAAAATCCATGCGATTGCTCGCATGGATTTTTTGTATCGGATGGTATCAGGCGCCTAAATCGGAAAATACGCCGCAGGCGATCGCTGCAATGAGGATGATCACCCAGCCGGTGCCCCAAAGATTTCCGAGGGTCCCCATCAGAATGTAGCAGATGACGGCGACCACCAAGATAAGGGCGGAAAGCTTCCAGTTCAGGCGCTTTTTTTTGGTTGGCTCTCCGGCGGACAATTTCTCCTGCGTTTCCTCTTGGATCAGGCAGTATTTTGTCTCATTGTACCAGAGAAGGAGCGCATAGACAATTCCTATGATGCCGACGCCTGTCACAATGCTGCCGATAATGCCTACCCAATCCTCGATCCAGGCAAACATGAGCTGTGTCCCGCCGTAGGAAAGAATGAACCCCGCGATCAGAGCAAGCAGAAATTTGATCAGCGGTTTTGTCGTCGTGCCCGGCTTGAGCTTTGGATAATTGCAGATCCATGCAACGGCAAATCCGAAAATACATATTCCTAACGGCGTGCCATAGAACATGAAAGGCATGCTTAGTTCCGGAAAACCGGCGACGAGCAGCGCAAACCCGACGATCAGGCCGATCGATGAGATCCCGGCACCGAGAATGATCAGGGGCGTCATCTTTTTCTTGGCTCTGCGGCGCCTTTCCTTCATGTAGACTTCCAGCTCGTCTGATTGTGCCGCATGCGCATTTTCTTTTTCAGGATCCGGGCTTTTCGTCAATGACGCTTCTGCTGTTGGCGCCGTATGCTCCAAAGTGACCGCGGGTGAGGTGCTTTCCGTCGGCAAAAGTTCGTCATTATCTTCCGATTGGATCGCAGAAGCATCGGGACTATGCGCCGCCGTCAAGGGCGCTTTGGGGCCGCGCAACAGTTCGTCCACCGTAACGCCGAATGCGTCGGCGAGCGGAATGAGCTGCCCGGTCTCGGGCAAGGTCTCGCCCGTTTCCCATTTGGAAACAGACCGGTTTGTTACGCCCAATTGATCGGCAAGCTCCTGCTGCGTCCAACCCCTTAGCTTTCGCAGGCGATATAAGTTATTTCCGAATTCGTTCATTTCTCTCCTTTTGGGAAGCGCTTTTCTTTTCTTCTGCTTTTATTATAAGACGGGAGGAGAAAAGTGTCAATACACAGATGTGCAAATTTGCTCCCGCATAAGTAGAACTTCCGATTTCACGCGGAGGCAATTTTCCCGTCGCACGGGAATTTGACCAACGCATATTCTTTTTGTCTCTTTTTTTACCTTTTTTTGCGAAGTACTTGCATTTTAAGGCGCAATGTAGTATAATCATAGATGAAAGAAATCGGGAGCTTGTACACAGGCTGAGAGGAAGGTGCGACCTTCGACCGTTGACCTGATTTGGGTAATGCCAGCGTAGGGAGATCGGAAGCGGGCATGACATAAGGTCATCGCCCGTTTTTTGTTGGAGGTCATATGGTCAGGATCAACGGAGAAGAGCTGGACGTGGCAGGCAAAACGATCGCAGAATACCTTGTGGGAACGTCGTACGACTTGAAAAGGATCGCCGTTGAACGCTGCGGCGAGATCGTTCCCAAGAGCGCCTATTCCTCCACGACGCTTGCCGACGGCGACAGCGTGGAGATCGTCAGTTTCGTCGGAGGCGGCTGATGACCCGCGACGAATGGAACGCGGCGCTCATTGCCAGGCACGGCGCAAGTCTGCACGAGAAATTCTCAAACGCGACGGTTGCCGTCTGCGGTTTGGGGGGACTTGGCTCCAATATTGCCATCTCTCTTGCGCGGGCAGGGGTCGGAAAGCTCATCCTCATCGATTTTGATCGGGTGGACATCTCTAACCTCAACCGTCAGCAGTATAAGGCGGCGCAGATCGGCATGCCTAAGACGGAGGCGCTGCGGGACAATCTTCTCGCGATCGCGCCCTTTCTCCAGACGCAAGTCCACACCGTGCGCATGACGGAGGAAAATGCCGCCCGGCTGGTACGGGAGGCGGACGTCGTCTGTGAGGCGTTCGACGATGCGCAGGCAAAGGCAATGCTCGTCAACTGCGTCTGCGAGGAGCTTCCAAAGACATATCTTGTCGCGGCATCGGGCATGGCGGGGCTTGCAAGTCCCAACGTGATCAAAACGCGCAGAATAGGTCAGAGATTCTACCTGTGCGGCGACGGCGTTAGCGACGTGAAAAGCGGACTTGGGCTGGTTGCGCCGCGCGTCATGCTGTGCGCCTCGCATCAGGCGCTCACCGTCCTGCGCATTCTCGCAGGAGAGTACGAAGTATAAGTTTTCTTTTTAAGGAGTTTGAAAATATGGACGATAAACTCATCATTGGCGGCAGGGAGTTCGGTTCGCGCTTTATTCTCGG
>CALVWM010000096.1 GCA_944367185.1 uncultured Clostridia bacterium
TAGAGCGCACGGCACGCCGTAAGAAGCTCCTCATCCCCCGTCAACCTGCCGACATCCGCCATAGCGCTGTACAGATAGAGCGCGCGCACAGAGTGTCCGACCGCATCCCGCTGCTCCCGCACGGGCATATGCGACTGATCGTAGGCGCGGTCCATGTTCGGATAGATCTCCTCCGCCCGCTTCCCGCGCTCATCCAGGAAGTACTTGGCAAGCGTGAGATAATTCTTCTCACCCGTATACTCATACAATCGCACAAGCGCAAGCTCGATCTCCGGATGCCCGCACGTCGTAAAGCCCGTATCCTTACGCACATAAAACCGCTCGTAGATATAGTCGGCATATCTGCACATGGCAGGCAAAAGATCGGAGTTGACGCCGCACTTGTCAAGCGCGACTGCCGCTTCGATGAGGTGCCCCGCACAGTAAAGTTCGTGTTCTGTGCGCTCCATAAAGATCTTATCCGGCTGATAGACCTGATAAAAACTGTTGAAATACCCGCACGGAAGCTGATTTTTCACAATGGTCCGCACGGTCTCGTCTATGATCGCCCGCACATCTTGATCCGGATAGTCCGCCTGAAGATAAGCTGCTGCTTCCAGCCACTTGGCAACGTCCGAATCATAGAAGATATGCGGCGGTTTCTCCCGTCTTTCACAGCGAATCGCATCAAAGCGCCCCGTCTCTTCAAATCTGCGATAAATGTTTTTCAAAGAGACCGTCGCATTCAAAGCCCGTACTCTCTTCCAGAAGCCCTCTTTGAGCGAGACGCTCTTATAATCGATCGGTTTCACAAACTTGCCCTTCTCTCATGTCGACTGATTTTATTATAAAGAAAACGGGCAGAAATGTCAATCCCTGCCCGCTTTTTTCATTTACTTTTTCAGCAGGAACGCGCCCGCTTTGTAGTCCGTTACATCGTCGATGAGAAGCGTCCCGTCCCTGACCTCATACCTGAGATCGGTGTAGCAGTCGACGAGACGGTAGCCCTCCAGCTCGACTTCGATCTTCGCGTCCGCGATCAGGCGGTGGACGATGACAAGGCGCTCGTCGCCGAGGTCTTTGACATAAATCTGCCTGCCGACGGGTTCACGGTAGTACTCCACATTGCAGTCGATCAGACGAATATCGCCGTCGCGGACGATGTGCTTTACCTTCTGATAGAATGCAAGCCCGTCCTGCACAAGACGCACCTTGTCCTCAGGCATGTTGAGCACGTCCCCCGAGAGGCAGATCCTGCCCATCATGGCGGCACACAGCGAATAGATCGTGCGCGAAGGAGAATCCTTTTCGCGCAGTACCGCCCAGATCTGCGACTGGCGCGCGGGAATGATGCGGGAGACGTTTGCCGCAACGAGCGGGATCTCCGTGCACTCGTGCGCGTCAGAGAAGGAACACATGGAGACCATGCTCATGCGCTGCGGCTCGATGCGGCTGCCGCCCGAGGCACAGTTCTCGATGACCAGGTCGGGGATCGCATCTTTGAGTTTTGTCAGCCACGAGAGGCTCTCCACGGCGACCTGACGCCCGCCCTCGCCGAGGCTCTCCGCCCCGTCGCAGCCCATGCCGTAGGTATCGTTGTAGTCGATCTTGATATAGCGGAAGTCGTTCTCCTTGAGAAAGTCGACCATGCGCGCGGAAGTATATGCTTCAACTTCCGGCTTTCGCAGGTCAAAGAAACGACGGTTTTTATTCGTGATGACCTTATTATCACGCGTCAGGAGCATGTCCTCGTTGTAGAACGCCTCGGAATCCCGCCCCGCATTCTCAAACTCAAACCAGATGCCGGGGATTTTCCCCTCGGCACGGATTGCTTCCGACACCGCCCTGATGCCGTCCGGGAAGAGAAGCTTGCTCTGCTTCCAGTCGCCGATTGCGTTGCACCAGCCCTTGTCGTCCGGCTTGTACCAGCCGCAGTCGATGACGAAATAATCAACAGGGAAGGGACTGATTGCACGCAGAATCGCCTTAATATTTTCCTCGGAAGGACACCCCCAGGTCGTGCAGTATTCGTTAAACAGGACAGGCATTGACTGTTCGCTCTCGGGGACGGTAAGGCGGGCATCCTGTTCATGCACAAAGGCATTACAGACGGCATTCAACCCACCTCTTTTGACGGTGAAATACGCCTTTGGCGCCGCAAACGATCCACCCGCGGAAATGGTCTTTCTCCAGTGCGCGAACTCATAGTCCCCCATCCCGGCAGAAATAGAACAACTCTCCTTCTCCTGATAGACTTCCATCTGCCAGGAGTAGGGCGCATCCAGCATAACACCCCAGGTGATATCCGCATCCATCTCCTCGATCGCGGCAAAAGGAAAATAGCCGCGGTTTGACATGCTGCCGACCTGTCCCCACTTCTCCACCTTGACGCCGTAGCGCGCCCAACTCATGTCCAGCCCGAGGTGGGAAAAGTCGTCCGTTTTCAGGCGGCATTCGCGCGACCAGGCGCTCGTCATGCGATGCAGCCGCAGCCCGATCGTCGCATTGACGCCCACGGACGGCGCAATGATGCCGCTTAGCGAGATGCTCTCCAGCATCTCCAGCGTGCGCGCCTCCTCCGAAGCGTTCTCATAGACGATCTGCACGGTAAAGACGCCCGTCTTTGCGGAATAGGATAACATGTGCGTATAGAGGTTGCCGCGCGCGTCCGAAAGCAGGGTGACGACCCCCTTTTCGTCCGCTGCCTGCGACTCCACTTTGAGGAGCGTTCCCTCGCGGTTGCGCATCGTGACGCCCTGCGTGTAGTCGATGAGCCCCTCGTCCCCCGTGAAGGCGACCTGCACGAGACTGTCACAGCACAGGTTTGCGTCCTCGCCCAGCGTCCAGTCGGCGGGATATGCCGCAAGCCCGATCGTCGTCTTGCCCTCGTGCCCTTCGACGGGCGTTTCAATGTAATAAACTGCGGTATCGCCGAAAATATATTTCTTGAAATACATAGCGCCTCACAAAATACGGGGCGGTACGCCGTACCGCCCCGCCAAAATCGCTGATTTACTTAAGCTTCCAAACCTGATCTGCCCACATCAGATCTTTCTTGAACTGCTCGAGCTTGGTATTCTCGTCAATGATAACGACTTCAATACCCCACATGTTGCCGAGGTCTGCCATTTCCTGCACGGAGAGCTTGGAGGAGACGACCGTATGGTGCGCGCCGCCCGCATAGATCCAAGCCGCAACGCCGTCCTTGAAGTTGGGCTGATACTTCCACATCAGGCCGCCGACGGGCAGGTTGGGCATCTTATGAGGATATTTGACCAGCTCGATCTTCTGGATGATGAGACGCAGTCTGTCGCCCATATCGATCATGGAGACGGCGACCGCTTCAGGCGCATCGATCCCCTCAAACACGAGGCGCGCGGGATCAGACTTGCCGCCGATGCCGAGAGGATGCACCTGGATCTGAGGCTTGGTCGCCGCGAACTGAGGCGAGACCTCGAGCATGTGTGCGCCGAGGCAAAGCCCGTCCGCAAGGTCATAGGTGTAATCCTCCATGAGGCCCGTGCCCGTCTGGCCTGCCATGTACTGCATGACGGCGCCCAGCGCTGCGATCTTCCAGTCGCCCTCTGCGCCGAAGCCGTAGCCCTTGCCCTGCAGATCCTGAATGGCGAGGCCGGGAAGCTGGTTGAGCCCGTGCAGCGCGCCGAAGTGATCGACGATGCCGATATAGCCGCCCTTCTCCTTGCAGAACTTGTCGATCGCGATCTCATACTTCGCCTGCTCTCTCACGACATCGATGCGCTTGGTGCCCATCGTGTACTTCTCGTCGTACTCTGCCATGAGCGCATCCACTTCCGCATCCGTGACCTTCTCGATATACTCGACAAGATCGCCGACGGGATAGTAGTCCACCTGCCAGCCGAGGTCGATGTGCGCCTCGACCTTGTCGCCTTCGGTGACGGCAACGTCGCGCATGTTGTCCGAGAAGCGGCAGACCTTGACCGTCTTGGAGAACGCATAGCCCGCGGCAACCTTGCACCAGGAAGCGAGCTGCTTCAGAGCCTCCTCATCCTTGTAGTAGCCGACAATGACCTTGTTGTCCATTCTCAGCCTTGTGACGATATAGCCGAACTCTCTGTCGCCGTGTGCAGCCTGGTTCTCGTTCATGAAGTCCATGTCGATGGTGTCGTAGGGAAGCTTCTCGTTGTACTGCGTCGCGAAGTGGCACATGGGCTTTTGCAGCATCTTCAGCCCCTTGATCCACATTTTTGCGGGCGAGAAGGTGTGACACCAGGTGATGATACCGATGCAGTTGTCGTCTGCGTTGACCTGCTTGACGGCAGCGATGACTTCATCCGAGCTCTTGCACGTCGTCAGATATTTGACGGTGACAGGCATTCTTTCGTTGACGTAGTTCGCCATCTCCTCGGAGTGCTGTGCAACATGCGCAAGCACGTCATCGCCATACAGCGTCTG
>CALVWM010000097.1 GCA_944367185.1 uncultured Clostridia bacterium
TTTTACACGTCCAGATCCTTCACCAGCGTCGCGTTTTCCTCAATGAACCGGCGGCGGAGCGCAGGGCTCTCCCCCATCAGGATGGAGAACATTTTGTCCGCTTCCACAGCGTCCTTGATGCTCACTTTGACGAGCGTGCGCGTCGCGGGATTCATCGTCGTGTCCCAGAGCTGTTCGGTGCTCATCTCGCCGAGCCCCTTATAGCGCTGGTAGGTCACCTTATTGTTGTTCGCCGCGTCATAGGCGGTCTTTTCCTCCTCCGAATAGAGGTAGACGTCCTCCTTTCCTTTGACGCTCGCCTTGTAGAGGGGCGGCATTGCGGAGTAGACGTGCCCGTGCTCGATGAGCGGGCGCATGTAACGGAATAAAAACGTGAGCAGCAAAATACGGATATGCGCGCCGTCGACGTCCGCATCGGTCATGGAGATGATTCTGTCGTAGCGCAGCTTGCTCTCGTCGAAATCGTCCAGTATGCCGCAGCCGAACGCGGTGATCATCGCCTTGATCTCGGCATTTTCCAGCACGCGGTTGAGGCGCACCTTCTCGACGTTTAAAATCTTGCCGCGCAGGGGCAGGATCGCCTGGAACCTTCTGTCACGCCCCGACTTGGCGGTGCCGCCTGCCGAGTCGCCCTCGACGATATAGATCTCGCACAGTTCGGGGCGGCGGTCGGAGCAGTCTGCCAGCTTGCCGGGCAACGCGCTCGATTCCAGCAGTCCCTTCCTGCGCGTCAGTTCGCGGGCGGAACGCGCCGCGTCGCGCGCCTTCTGCGCCGTGATGCAGCGCAGCACCAGTTCGCGCGCTTCGGCGGGGTGTTCCTCGATATAGGTGCCGAAGCGGTCTGCGACACACTTGGAGACAAAGGTTCGGATGAAGGAGTTGTTCAGCTTATCCTTGGTCTGCGACTCAAACTGCGCATTCTCCAGCTTGACGGAGACGACGGCGGTGATGCCCTCGCGGACGTCCTCGCCTGTCAGGCGGTCGTTCTCTTTCAGAATATTCAGCTTTCTGCCCGCGTCGTTGATGACCTTTGTGAGCGCGAGCTTGAGCCCGTCGACGTGCGTGCCGCCGTCGATCGTATTGACGTTGTTGGCGTAGGAGTAGATGACCTCGTTATAGCTCTCGTTGTACTGGAGCGCGATCTCGCAGACGGTCGTGCCCTCCTGCTCCTCGAAGTAGAGCGGCTCGGGAAAGAGCGTCTCTGCGCCGCTGTTGATCTCTTCGACCAGCTCGCGGATGCCGCCGACATAGCAGAACGTGTCCGTGCGCTCCTTCTCGCCGCGCTTGTCGGTGAGAGTGATCGTCAGCCCCTTGTTGAGAAAGGCAAGCTCCTTGAGCCGGACGCGCAGGGTATCGTACTTGAATTCGATGGTCTCGAAGATCTCGGCGTCGGGGAAGAAGGTGACCTTGGTGCCCGTCCTGTCGGTATCGCCGACGATCGAAAGCGGGCGCTGAGGCACGCCGCGGTTATAGATCTGCTTATAGACGTGACCGTTCTGAAAGACTTCGACCTCCAGCCACTCCGAGAGCGCGTTGACCGCCTTGACGCCTACGCCGTGCAGGCCAGAAGAGACCTTGTAGCCCGAGTCCCCGCCGAACTTGCCGCCCGCGTTGACTTTGGTAAAGACGACCTCGACGGTGGAGATGCCCTCCTTGGGGTGGATCTCGGTGGGAATGCCGCGGCCGTTGTCCACGACCGTACAGGATCCGTCCGGGTTGATCGTGACGTCCACGCGGTCGCAGTAGCCCGCGAGCGCCTCGTCGATGGAGTTATCCACGACCTCGCTCACGAGGTGATGCAGCCCCCGCGCATCGGTGGAGCTGATATACATGCCGGGACGCTTGCGGATATGCTCCAGCCCGTCCAGGACCTGGATTTGTTCGGCGCCGTATGCGCCTTCGACTTTATCAGACATAATACCTCCTGTCTCGTCCGTTTCTTTTTGAACTGACAAAAACAAACGGACGATTTTCAGAAAAACCCAACAGTCGCCTACGGCTTTGTGTTCGGTTTTTCTCGCCGATGGGTTTAGCAACAATGATAGCCCCATCGGCTCACTTTTCCGCAAAAGCGCTTCCGCGCAAATAGGGTCGGCAAAGGCATAACGCAGTGACGCCTTTGCCAACATCATTCATAACTCGCAAAAATATTTTCGCAGAAAAGATTTTTGCGAAGAGGGTGAGGCGTGCGTCATGCGCATCAGCGCGGTGCGCTGTGTGCGCACGCCGAACTAAGAAATCGCCATTCTCAGCGGCGATTTCGTGCCCGCAGGCGGCGCATTACCTTGGCGCCGCCAAGACGGCAACGGCGCAACATTGGGCTTTGCGCTTGCGCAAAGTCCTGAAAGCAAAGTTTGCGGCGACGAAAAGGCATAACAAGTGAAGCCTTTTTTCGCATAATTGATAGCAAAGAGCACAGCTTCTCAAGGCTTCTCCTTCGGGGCGAATGTGTGCGTTATGCAGATAGCCGCGGTGCGGCTTCTGCGCACACATGAGCTTAGCGATTTTGCATTTGCGGTGCAAAATCGCTGACCGAAGCACACGGTCTACTTGTGCGAGACAGCTCCGCCGCAGGCGGTGATGAGGGGTCACCCTTCAAACACCGAAACGCCTATCAACTTGTCGCGACGCACGCACGCACGTACGCGCGCACGCGCGCGACAGAAAAATTGGGCAAAAACGCCCAAACATGTATTTATTATACCATATCGACGCAAAAATGTAAATTATTTCCGCCGCGATTTGACAAAGTTTTTTGCCTTCACGCCAAAAAAGACGCGTAATTTGCCTTACACGCCTTTTTGATGTGATTTTCGTGGAGGAATAGCACGGTCCGCAGACGCCCCATGACGGGCATTTTACCGCCCCGTGATCGATGTACGCCTTTATCAGGCCCCGAAGATCTCCCGCGCAATAGACGCCACCTCTTCCACCGTCTGCGCGGCGAACAGGCGGCGCTTAAACTCCGCCGCCCCGGGCATGCCCTTGCAATAGAACGCCGCCATCTTGCGCATGAACACGACGGCGAAGCGCTCGCCGTACAGCGCTTGCGTCTCGGCAAGTTGGCGCGCGAACAGCTCTCCCATCGGCACGGGCGCGGCGCCCGTGAGATCGCAGAAGATGAGCGGACGATAGAGCGCGGCGCGGGCGATCATCACGCCGTCCGCTCCCGTGCGCGCGAGCATCTTTTCCATATCCGACCTGCTCCAGATACCGCCGTTGGCGATGACGGGAATGCTGACTGCGTTCTTTGCCTCCGCGATCTGCGCATAGTCGGGCGCGCCCGCGTACACCTTGTCGCGCGTTCTGCCGTGGACGGCGATCATGCACGCCCCCGCGCCCTCGCAAAGGCGCGCGAATTCCGCCGCGATCTTGCGATCCTCGTCCACGCCGATGCGGAACTTGACGGAGATGCGCTTGCCGCTCCTGGCGCAAGCCGAGATGACCTTCTCCGCAAGCGGCAAATTTTCCATGAGCGCGCTGCCGTCGCCGTTTCTGACGACCTTGGGCATGGGGCAGCCCATGTTGATATCGATGAGGTCGAAGGGCGATAAATCCTCGCTCTCGCACACTTCGCGCATGAGCGCGGGATCGCTGCCGAAGATCTGCGCCGCTTTGGGAGACTCGTCACCGCAATACAGCAGCTTTTTTGTCTCCTCGCTGCCGTATAAGAGCCCCTTGCAGCTGACCATCTCCGTGAACGTCAGTCCCGCCCCGAGGCGCGTACACATGCTGCGGAAGGGATAGTTGGTGTACCCCGCAAGCGGCGCGAGAAAGACGTTGTTGGGGCACTTCATGCCCGCGACGACGAACTCAGCCACGCGCCGCCTCTTGATAGTATGTTTCAAATTCCTCGGGCGAGAGCGCGTTCACATCCTTGCCGTCCGCACGCACGATGGTCTCAAATCTGACATACCGTTGCTGCATTTTTTTGACCGTGTCCAAAAGCGCCTGTTCGCAGTCGACGCCCACCGCGCGCCCCAGCCACGCCATGCACATGAGCGCATCGCCGAGCAGGGAGGCAATCTGCTCCTTATCCCCCGCCGCATTCGCCGCCTTTAAGGCTTCGAGCGAAGCGCGCAGCGAGGAGACCGCGCCGTCAAAGGACGCGAACTTCCAGCCGCCCTTCTCCGTCCGCTTGGCGATCTTCTGCGCGCGCAGGAGCGCGGGGAAGCCCTCGGGCACGTCGTTGACCGCGTCCGAGAAGGTCTCCTGATGCTTTTCCTTCATCTTGTTCTTTTCCCAGACGGTGAGCGCGCCGTCCGCTTCCGACGCCTTGTCCTGCCCGAACACATGAGTGTGGCGGGTGATCAGTTTCTCGCAGGTGCCGCTGATGACGTCCGTCATCGTGAAATGCCCGCGCTCTTCCTCGATGAGGGTATGGAACGCCGCCTGCATCA
>CALVWM010000098.1 GCA_944367185.1 uncultured Clostridia bacterium
AACTGCATGAACACCTCGATCTCGCGGTACTGCGCCAGATCGAGGCGGAGCGTGCCGGCGGCGCGCTTCATCGCCTTTGTCTGTGCATCGCCGCCCACACGCGAGACGGAAAGTCCCACGTTGACGGCGGGGCGCTGTCCCGCAAAGAAGAGCGAACTCTCCAAAAAGATCTGCCCGTCCGTAATGGAGATGATATTGGTCGGAATGTACGCCGAGACATCGCCCGCCTGCGTCTCCACGATCGGCAGCGCCGTCATGGAACCGCCGCCGCGCGCATCGGAGAGATGCGCCGCGCGTTCCAAAAGGCGGGAGTGCAGGTAGAACACGTCGCCGGGGTACGCCTCGCGTCCCGGGGAACGCCCCAGAAGCAGGCTGAGCGCACGATAGGCGACGGCATGCTTGGACAGATCGTCATAGACGATGAGCACATCCTGCCCGCGCTCCATGAAGTATTCGCCCATCGCGCAGCCGGCGTAGGGGGCGATATATTGCAGGGACGCCGATTCGCCCGCCGACGCATTGACGACGATACAGTGATCAAGCGCGTCCCTGGCGCGCAGCGTCTCCACGATGCGCGCGACCGAGCTCGCCTTCTGCCCGATCGCGACGTAGATACAGATGACGTTCTTCCCGCGCTGATTGAGGATGGTGTCGATGGCAATGGCGGTCTTGCCCGTCTGCCTGTCGCCGATGATCAGCTCACGCTGTCCGCGGCCGATGGGGAACATGCTGTCGATGGCGATGATGCCCGTCTCCATGGGACAGTTCACCGGCTGACGGTCGATGATCGCGGGGGCAGGCGCTTCGATAGGACGATACCCGGACGACGCAATATCGCCCTTGCCGTCAATGGGGTCGCCAAGAGCGTTGACGACGCGCCCCAAAAACTGCTCGCCGACGGGCACGCCCGCGCGCTTTTTCGTGCGGCGCACCGCGCTGCCCTCCTCCACGTTCCCGTCGTCGCCGAACAGGATACAGCCGACGCTGTCGCGGTCAAGGTTCTGGATCATGCCGCGCGTGCCGTCCGCAAAGAGCAGGATCTCGCCGTACTCCGCGCCGGGAAGCCCGCCGACCGTGGCGATCCCGTCGCCGACGGTGAGCACCGTGCCGACCTCCTCCGCAATGACGCGGGGCGTCCAGCTGCGGACCGATTCTTTGAGAAGGGGAATGATGTTCCCGTTTTCGTCGGGGACTTCAGTGAGGACGTCGCGCAGCTGGCGGAACCTGCCGCTGATGCTCCAGTCGTAGATCTCCGAGCCCACCTCGAGGCGGAAACCGCCGGGGTACAGGGTGCTCTTGCGGAATTCCAGTTCGACCTCGCCGTATTTGTTGTTCAGGAAAGCTTCAAACCGCGCGCGCTGCGCCTCGTCAGGCGGCGCGGCGGCATACAGGACGGCGTGACGCTTCATTCGTTGCCTCCCGTCTTTTCCTGCGCTTTGCTCTCCTTCTCCTGCGCTTCAGCCGCATCGAGGAACTGATCGAACGCCTCGGACGCGGACTCGCGCAGCGCAAGTTTTTCCGTCGCTTCCGCCGCGAGCTCAGAGATCTCGCGCCTTGCGTCCCGCACGCTCTTCTCCTTCTCGCGCGCGGCGTTTTCCCGCGCCCTGGCAAGAATGCCGTCCGCCTCTTCCTGCGCGGCGTTCTTGCGCCGTGCGGCATAGTCGTCCAGCTCCTTCCTGACGTCTGCGCGCTTTGCCTCGATCTCCGCGTCGGCATCGGCGAGCTTCTGCTCGTACTGCGCGCGCAGCTCCGAGGCCTCCTTTTGCTTGCGCTCGGCTTCGGAGTCCCTGTTCTCGTACTCCTCATTGCGCTTCTGCATGAAATTGCGCACAGGCTTATAGAGCAGCAGCCACAGCCCTGCAAACAGAATGACAAAGTTGAGAAGGTGCAGCAGGATCTGCTGCCAATCGATATTCAAAGGCATAGCAGCCTCCCGTTACAGTTATAGTGCAAATATGATGAGAATAGCGATGACGAGCGCGTAAATGATCGCCGTCTCGATGAAGATGATGCCCAGCATCATGTTCGAGCGGATCTTGTCGCCCGCTTCGGGCTGACGGGAGATCGCCTCATTGGACTTTGCAATGGCAAGCCCCATGCCGATCGCACCCGCTGCCGCCGCAAGCCCGATGGCGATGCCCGCGGCGATCGCCTTCCCGCTCGTAGAGTCCGCTTCGGACGCCTCCGTCTCTGCGGCAGGTGCAACGTCCGTCACCTCGGACGTCTCCGCGCTGACGACGACCGGCTCAGCGGCAGGCGCCTGCGTCATGGAGACGGTGAGCGCGATCGCGCCGAGTGCCAGGAGCGCGATCATTGCGACCGCCAGAATACGCTTCAGATGAATTGCTTTGACTTTCATATTTTCACCTCAGTTGGAGATTTTGTCTTTTTTTTGCGGGTACGTACCCTTTGTTTTTTGACGTGCGGCTCTGTCACTTCCCCGTAGATGAGCGCCGTGAGCATGGCGAGCACATACGCCTGTACCAGCGCGTGCAAGAGCGTAAACAGCACGCCGACGACGACGGGAAGCACAAAGGAGAGCGCAAGGTAGTAGTAGACGAGTTCGGTCACGAGCATGCCGCTCAGCAGCGCGCCAAACAGACGGAAGCTCATGGAAATGGGCAGCGAGAACTCCTTGAGGGTACCAAGCAGTCCCCGGCCCTTGTTCGCGCGGATGCCGCCGACGAGGATGAAGGCGTAGCTCAGGCACCCCAGCGCGATCGCGCCGTTGATGTCCGAAAGAGGTGCCGGCAACGTAACGCTCGTCCCGTTTGCCGTCTGCCACGGGATGCCGACCAACTCAAACAGCGTTCCGAAAAAGATATAGACGCCCGCCGCGAAGATATACGCGCCCAGCGTGTTGTTGCGGTGCGGACTGTTGCTTCTTGCCATGCCGTCGAAGAATCCGACCGCCTGCTCCAGAACGAGCTGGAACTTCCCCGGAATGCGCTTGAACTTCGGAATGACGAAGATGCGCACGATGGCGGCGAAAAGCAGAATGGCTCCCGTCACGAGATACGCCGAAATGAGTCCGGGATTGACGGGCAGCCCGAACAGGCTGATCCTGTCCCCTTCGTGCAGAATGGCGTCCTGCATGGTCTCCTGAATACTCGCCTCCCGCTCGTACAGCCCGTTCGTCAGAATGATGCCGACAATGAGCAGCACGATGATCGCCGGAACAACGCTCCAGAAGATGATCTTTTGTTTTTTGCTCATGGTTTCCTCCTTCGGCAAGTGCCGCGACCCCATTTCGCCGCGTACCATTATACTCTTCTTTCCTGCGCGCGTCAATCGTCTTTCACCCGCCATACCATGAAAAAAACGGATGAATTTCATCCGCTCCCTGTATTTTGTATAAAATTTTTGACAATTGTCACCCGACTTTCGCAATTCGCCGCCGTACGCGCACGGCAGGGGCGTTCTCTTCCCCTCTTCCGTACGGGAAAGGGGCGCCTTCCGCATGATCTTGCGCGCCGTCCTCTACCGGGCGATCTCATTTTCCGGCGGCGATCGCCTCACACCGCTTCTGAAAACAAGCGTTCCGACACCAAGCATCATGCCGGGTGACATATCCCGTTCCGCCCGCGGCGGGAATGCGACTTCCTTGACATATTTGCCGTATTGTGATATATTAGTGGCATAATATAAAACACGAAACGGAGGTAAACTATGCGCATCCATGAAGCGATCGAATTTGCAGCAGTCAAGCACCGCGGTCAGGTGCGGAAGGGAACGGACATCCCCTATATCGTACACCCTATGGAGGTCATGTACATCCTCACGCAAAACGACTGCGACGAGACCACCGTCATTGCAGGCCTGCTGCATGATACCATCGAGGACGCGGGCGCAACGCCCGAGGAAATCGAAGCGGCGTTCGGCAAGGACGTAGCGCAGATCGTCGCTGCCGAATCGGAGGACAAGAGCAAGAGCTGGCAGGAGCGCAAGCAGGCGACCATCGACGAGCTGCCCGGCGCGCGCTTTGAATCGCAATTGGTATGCTGTGCAGACAAGCTCTCCAACATGCGCAGTCTCATCCACGACTATGCGATCGTCGGAGAGGCGCTTTGGGACCGTTTTAAGGGAACCAGGGCGCAGACGGAATGGTATTACAGGAGCATTCTGGATGTACTCTCGATTTTAGCGGACTACCCCATGTATCAACAGCTCAAAGCGTGCGTGGAGCAGATGTTCGGCTGACGCCGTCCGGGCGGTCCCGCTCGCGGCGGTGCACCCTTTTTCGCCAAACGGAGGAGGGGAGAGGATCGCGCCTCTCCCCTCCTCCGCTTTGTCATGGCTGTCTGCGCTCCTCTTCCGAGGGCGCACCGCCGTCCTTACGCTCCTCTTCCGAG
>CALVWM010000099.1 GCA_944367185.1 uncultured Clostridia bacterium
GATGATGTCATGGCAGCGCAGGAGGGCGGGTGCTCGTATGTAACGCTCGGACATATCTTTGCGACCGACTGCAAGAGGGGACTTCCGGGGCGCGGACTTGCCTTTTTGGACGAAGTCTGCCGCCGTGCAAACGTACCCGTCTATGCGATCGGCGGCATCAACAGGGACAATATCGCCCGTGTACGCGATGCGGGAGCAAGCGGGGCGTGCATTATGAGCGGGCTTATGACCTGCCCCGATCCCGCTGCATATCTGGAGGAACTTCGCCATGCGCTTTGAACGGGACATGCTGCTGCTCTACGCCGTGACCGATCGCGCGTGGACGGGCAAACAGTCGCTCGATGAGCAGGTCGAAGAGGCACTCCAAGGAGGCGTGACGCTCGTTCAGCTGCGCGAAAAGCACCTTTCCCGGGAACAACTCATCAAAGAGGCGCGGCGCATAACGGCGCTCTGCCATCGTTACGGCGTTCCGCTCATCGTCAACGACGATTATGAAGCCGCGCTTGCGGCAGGGGCGGACGGCGTTCACGTCGGGATCGAGGATACGCCCGTCGCCGCCATTCGGGCGCGCACGGGGAAGGATTTCATCATCGGTGCGACGGCAAAGACGGTCGAACAGGCACAGCGCGCAGAGCGCGAGGGCGCAGACTATCTCGGCGTGGGCGCGGTGTTTCCGTCGCCGACCAAACAAAACGCTATCCGCATTACCAAGGCGCAGCTGCGCGAGATCTGCGCAGGCGTCGCGATTCCCGCCGTCGCGATCGGCGGCATTACGCAGAAGAACGTCGCCTCGCTCCAAGGAGGCGACATGGCGGGCATTGCCGTTGTCTCGGCGATCTTCGGTGCGGACGATATTGTGTCTGCGGCGCGTTCTCTGAAGGAGTGCGCGATCCAAGTTACAAGAGGGGGAGCATGAACAAAAAAACGGCGTTGTCCATTGCGGGCAGCGATTGCAGCGGTGGCGCGGGCATTCAGGCGGACCTTAAGACGATGACGATGAACGGCGTCTATGCCATGAGTGTCATCACCGCGTTGACGGCGCAGAATACGACGGGCGTGCGCGGGATCATGGAAGTTCCGCCGTCCTTTTTGGCGGCGCAGATTGACGCGGTCTTTGAAGACATCCGTCCTGACGCCGTCAAGATCGGCATGGTCTCGTCCGCCGCGCTCATAGGCACAATTGCAGAGCGGCTGACCTTTTATCGGGCGGAAAACGTCGTCGTCGATCCCGTTATGGTGGCAACGAGCGGCGCGCGGCTCATGCAGGAGGACGCCGTCTCCGCGCTCTGCGTGCAGCTACTTCCGCTTGCGTCGCTCGTTACGCCCAACATTCCGGAAGCGGAGATCCTCTCAGGACTTCGCATCGCGGACAAAAATCAGATGCAGGAGGCGGCGCGTATCATCGGCGAGGAATACGGTTGCGCCGTGCTCGTCAAGGGCGGTCACGGCGTCCACGATGCGGACGATCTTTTATGGCAGGATGGCGCGTATACCTGGTTTGCGGGCAAGCGCATCGCAAATCCCAATACGCACGGCACGGGCTGTACGCTCTCCAGCGCCATTGCCGCCAACCTTGCCAAGGGCTTTGCGCTCGGCGAGGCGGTGCGGCGGGGCAAGGCCTATGTCTCGGGCGCGCTCGCTGCGATGCTCGATCTGGGAAAGGGGAGCGGCCCCATGGATCACGCCTTTGCTCTTCGCGGCGCGTTTGCAGAGCAGGCTGAAGAAACGCAAATAAATTGAATGGAGTGATATATGAGAAACTATACGACGCAAATGGACGCCGCCAAGCGCGGCATCATTACGCCCGAAATGAAGGCGGTCGCCGCCAAGGAGTACCGCACGGAAGAGGAGATCCGCGACCTCGTCGCAAGGGGGCAGGTCGCAATCTGCGCGAATAAGCTGCACACCTGCCTCGATCCAAACGGCGTTGGCAGCATGCTGCGTACCAAGATCAACGTTAATTTGGGCGTGTCCCGCGATTGCAAGGACTATGACATCGAGATGCAGAAGGTCATGGCGGCAGTCAACATGGGTGCGGAGGCGATCATGGATCTTTCGTCCCACGGCAATACGCAGCCTTTCCGTCGTAAGCTCACACACGAGTGTCCTGCGATGATCGGTACGGTTCCCGTGTATGACAGCGTCATTCATTATCAGCGTGATCTTGCAACGCTGACGGCAAAGGACTTCATCGACGTCATCCGCCTGCACGCAGAGGACGGCGTGGATTTTGTTACACTTCATTGCGGCATCACGCGCAAGACCATCGATCAGATCAAGAAGCACAAGCGCAGGATGAATATTGTCTCGCGCGGCGGTTCGCTCGTGTTTGCGTGGATGAGCATGACGGGAGAGGAAAATCCCTTCTATGAGTACTTTGATGAGATCCTTGAGATCTGCCGCGAATACGACGTGACCATCTCTCTGGGTGATGCCTGCCGTCCCGGCTGTCTTGCCGATGCCTCCGATGTCTGTCAGATCGAGGAGCTCGTCCGCCTGGGCGAGCTGACCAAGCGCGCCTGGGCAAAGGATGTGCAGGTCATGGTCGAGGGCCCCGGGCATATGCCGCTTGACCAGATCGCGGCGAATATGAAGATCCAGCAGACCATCTGCATGGGCGCGCCCTTCTACGTCCTCGGCCCGCTCGTAACGGACATCGCGCCCGGATACGACCACATCACGTCGGCGATCGGCGGCGCGGTCGCTGCGGCAAACGGCGCTGCGTTCTTGTGCTATGTCACGCCTGCCGAGCATCTTGCGCTTCCAAATGTGGATGACGTCAAGCAGGGTATTATCGCCTCCCGCATTGCGGCGCACGCGGCAGACATTGCCAAGCACGTTCCGCACGCGCGGGACATCGACGACGCCATGGCGGATGCCCGCCGCACGTTCGACTGGGAGAAGCAGTGGGCGTGTGCGATCGATCCCGAGACGGCAAAGGCGATCCGCGACGACAGAAAGCCCGAACATGAGGACAGCTGTTCCATGTGCGGCAAATTCTGTGCCGTCCGCAGTATGAACAAGGCATTGAACGGGGAATATATCGATATCCTTTGATGTCGGTCTGAATCTGATAAACGATAGATGATAAGGAGCAAAACAATGGCGAAAGTTTGTGTCATCACGGGCGGAGGCAGCGGCATGGGGCTGGAAGCCGCGAAGTTCATGCCCAAGGACAGGATCATTCTGCTTTCGGGCAGAACGGAATCCAAACTCCAAAAGGCAGTTGCCGAGCTTGCCGCGCTCGGGTTCGAGGCGTACGAAAAGACGTGCGATACCTCAAATCGGGAGAGCGTCAAGGCGCTTGCCGCTTATGCGGTCTCTTTGGGAAAAGTGACGACGGTCATCAACTCCGCGGGGCTTTCTCCCGCAATGGCGGATCCCGAGACCATCGTGCGGGTCAATGCGCTCGGCACCGTGTATATGAACGAGGAGTTCTCTAAGATCATGAAGAAGGGCGGTGTCATCGTGGATGTCGCGTCCAATTCGGCTTATGTTCTTCCGAAGTTTCTGATCAATAAAAAGCTCTATGCGCTCGCCGATCATGATGAGGAGAAGTTTGTCAAAAAAATCGTCAAAAAGGCAAAGCTTGCCAAGGGTGATTACCAGCGCTCCGGCTTTGCCTATGCGCTGTCCAAGAACTTCGTCGTGTGGTATGCCAAGAAGTGCGCGTTCGAATACGGCCCGAAGGGGATCCGCGTCGTCTCATTAAGCCCCGGCCTGATTGCAACGGACATGGGCAATCTGGAGGCCAAGGACGGCGGCATGCTCATCGGCTTCTCGGCTGAAGAGCGCATGGGAAAGCCCGAAGAACTCGGCTATGCCCTGGCAACGGTCGCCGATGAGCGCAACGGCTACCTTGCGGGCGTGGATGTCCTGTGCGATGGCGGCAGCACGAACGGCATGCGGGAATTCAAAAAGAAGAAGTGAGTGATTTACGGACAAAGAGGGGGAGGCTGCAGCCTCCTCTTTGTTTTTTCCGGGTTGTGTGCGAAATACGGCAGCGGCAGAGGAGGCGGATTTTTTTGAAAAAGTTGTAAAAATTCCGAAAAAACATTTGACATTATCATCAAATTTTGCTACTATATACAAGCGCTGACGAATGCGGGTGTAGTTCAATGGTAGAATCCCAGCCTTCCAAGCTGGTCGCGTGGGTCCGATTCCCATCACCCGCTCCATTTTCGAAACAAGCAAAGTGCATCCGCTTGCGTGAAAAGGCGTGAGCAACATGCGCTTGTAGCTCAGTCGGATAGAGCAACGGCCTTCTAAGCCGTGTGTCAGGAGTTCGAATCTCTTCAGGCGCA
>CALVWM010000100.1 GCA_944367185.1 uncultured Clostridia bacterium
GAAGATCTTGCAAACTATATCATACAGAGGAGGAAATAACTATGGCAAAGAACGTAAGAGAAGTAACAGGCGCCGAGCTGGAAGAACTCATCGCAAACGGGCCGGTCGTATGTGATTTCTGGGCAAGTTGGTGCGGCCCCTGCCGCATGCTTGCGCCCGTCATGGACGAAGTCGCGGGTGAGCTTGCGGATAAGGCGACGTTCGTCAAGGTGAATGTGGATGAGAACGAGGCGTCCGCGCGCAAGTACGGCATCATGTCCATCCCCAACGTCATCGTGTTCAAGAACGGCGCGCCCGCTGCCAACCAGCTGGGTTATGTGCCTAAGCCCACGCTCAAGGCGTTTTTGGAAAACAATCTGTAATTGCTGCAACACAGGGGGCGCCGCGCACAAAAGTGCGCGGCGCCCCCTGTGTTTTTCAGAAACAGAGCCGTTGCGGGAATATGACTGCGCTCCGTTGCTCAAAAACGCCGCCCGCCCTGCGCATTGTGCAGGGCGGGCGGCGCCATATACCGCGTGCTCGCATGGCGAGGACGGGCACAGCGTACTCTTTTCAGCGTTCTGCGCGGCGGTCAGGTGAGGCGGATGCCGATCTTGTACGCCTCGCGCATGGTCGGCGTTCCGGCCTTCTCGCGGTAGACCGCGTAGACTTCGTTGGCGCGGGAGATCCCGACGCAGTAGTCGTTCAGCAGGGAAATGTTCTCCTCGGACACCGTTTCATTCCGGTCGGGGCGCTCGTCCAGCAGGATCGCATACATGGGGCGTTCGGCGCGCAGTTTGACGAGGCAGGCGTGAACGTCGCCGCACAGCCGCAAAAGTACCGCGCTTATCTGCGCAAGCCGCGCTTGTGACAGGTCGCAGGGGAGGATATTGCTCTCCGAAGGCGTGAGTTTCGAGGCGTCGTTCATGAAGCGGATGAAGTCCAGGATCTCTTGCAGGATGGACGTATCCATATCGCGGACGCGCGCCATGAGCGTTTCGTCGCCCGTGCGCTGTGCGGTGGAATTGAGCATGCTTTTGAGTCCCGGCTGCAGGCCGACCAGCGGATTTTCTTCAAAGACGTGAATGGTTGCGTCGACGGCAGCGGGGTGGTCGCGGAAGCAGAGCAGCATGGCGCTGACGCTCTCCGCGTCCGTGCGCATGCTCGTATCGGCGAGCGCATGCTCGGCGACGTCAAAGACTTTCGACTGATCGGCGATAAAATATGCGTGCAGCGCCTGCGTGTACAGATATTCGTCGACGGAGCCGTGTTTGCGCGCCTGTTCGTACTCTGCAATGATGCGGTTGTGTGAGAGATACATCTCCTCGCGCAGTTTCTCCCATGCTCCGTCGGCGGAGAAGCTTCTGCAGGCATACTCGCTGCACCGCGCCGTCTCTTCGCCGATCTCGCGGCGGAACGCAGCGTCCTTCTCGCGGCGGAAAGCGTCGTAGTCGACGATATGTGCGCTCTCCATGCGCATCTTCAGCGTGGGGTGGGTGTCGCTCCTGCCCGCCAGCGTGCGGACAAGAATGGGATGAAAGTGCGCCTCTTCCGTGCGGAAGCGCTCCTCCAGGTATGCCGCAATGCGCTCGTAATAGTCGGCGACAGGATTCTCTTGTTCGAGCAGGTCGTATTCGAGGACGCGGCACGGCGGGCGAAGGACGCTTGCCGCAAGGTCGCACTTGGCGCAGGCATTGATCCATGCCTGCGCATTGGCGCCTGCGAGCGCGACGCGGTCGGCGTCCTGTTCGATGAGCAGGCTCGCATAGCTGCGGTACCTGTCCCATGCGAGGCTGAGGCGCATCTCGACGTACGAAAAGAGCAGTTTTTTGAAGGTCGCAAGCCGGTCATGCTCGCAGTCATAGCGCATCAGGGCGATCTCAAATCGGCGGAAGAGCGCTGTGTCGCGGTGGATGACGTGCGCAAATTCGTGCAGGAGAACGGCGAAGATTTCCTCCTTGGTGAGGACGGGCAGAATTGCCACGGGGATATAGATTGCAACGCCCTCACCGTCCCGCCTGACGGAGAACGTCGTCTCAAGCCCGAAGGTGCGCATCAGGTGGAAGCGCCCGTGGTATCCCGCAACGACGGCCGCCTTGTCGGCGAGCTCGTAGAGCAGCGGCATCTGCGTGCGCAGGATATACTTGTCATCCGTGTTTTTCTCCGCATCAGGCGCTTTGATGAGCGTCATCAGCGGGATAAACATGACGAGCAGATAGACGGCGAGCGCCATCGCAAGACAGAAGAAGGTGACGAGGATGCGGTTTTCCGCGCTCCCTTCGACGGCGCAGACCAGCAGTCCGGAGGCGCCCAGGCTCAGGCAAAACCCAAAGAGCAGCAGCAGACAGGAATAAAGGCGGCACAGATGCAGCGTAAGGACGGCGCTGCGGCGTGCGGCGGCGTGGTCCGCGCGGACGGCGTCGCGCTCGCGCAACATGGTTTCGCGGTGTTCTTCGGCAGACGTCTGTATGAAGTTCTTTGTTTTGCGGTGACAGAGGAGTACGTTGGCAAGGATGCACAGGATAAGCCCGCCCGCGCCGATACATAGCAGTGTGACGGCTGCGGGCAGTGCGGCAGGCAGCATCAGCGCCCAGACGGCGGAGGCGAACAGGGTGACGATCAGGGACAGGGCGACGGCGGTATAGCGCAAGACGGTCATGGAAAGCTCCCAAACGCGGTGTATTTTCGAAAAACGATGAAACTATAACGATGAAACTATGTTGAGTATATCACGCGCGGGCGCGCGTGTCAAGTAAATGAAAAAATGCCCGTCAAGGAATGGGAAAATCCCGTTTGCAAAAAGGAAGTTGCGCGTTTGTCAAGAAAAATCCCGCAAGTCCTTGCTATTTTGCGCGCAATTTGTTATAATACCGAAAAGACAGTAAAAAGTACTTTACAGGAGCAGCGTATGATCGATCTTTCCACCATCCGAAATACTGACCCCGAAGTCTGCAGGGCAATGGAGCAGGAGCTCTCCCGCCAGCGCGGCAATCTCGAGCTGATCGCGAGCGAAAACATCGTCTCTCCCGCCGTTATGGCGGCAATGGGGAGCCACCTCACCAACAAGTACGCAGAAGGATATCCGGGCAAGCGCTACTACGGCGGCTGCGAGTTCGTGGATATCGTTGAGAACCTTGCCCGCGACAGGCTCAAGGAGATTTTCGGCTGCGAACACGCCAACGTCCAGCCGCACAGCGGCGCGCAGGCGAACTTTGCCGTCTACTTTGCCATGCTCAAGCCGGGCGATACCGTCATGGGCATGAATCTCTCGCACGGCGGACATCTCACGCACGGCTCACCTGTCAACTTTTCGGGGACATTCTTCAACATCGTGCCCTACGGCGTCTCGCAGGAGATGGAGACCATCGACTATGACGAGATGGAGCGCATCGCCCTGGAATGCAAGCCCAAGATGATCGTCTCGGGCGCGAGCGCATACCCCCGCATCCTCGACTTCAAGCGCATCCGCGAGATCTGCGATAAGGTGGGCGCGCTGATGATGGTGGACATTGCGCACATTGCCGGCCTCGTTGCGGCGGGGCTGCACCCCAATCCCGTACCGGTTGCCGATTTCGTCACGACGACTACGCACAAGACGCTGCGCGGTCCGCGCGGCGGCGTCATCATGTGTAAAGAACAGTATGCAAAGGCGATTGACAAGGCGGTGTTCCCCGGAACGCAGGGCGGACCTCTGATGCACGTCATCGCGGCAAAGGCTGTTGCCTTCAAGGAAGCGCTCTCGCCCGAATTCAAGGCATATCAGCAGCAGATCGTCAAGAACGCCGCTGCCATGGCGGACAGGTTTACCAACAACGGCGTGCGCCTTGTCTCGGGCGGCACGGACAACCACCTCATGCTCGTCGATCTGAGGAAGGAAGGCCTGACGGGCAAGGAGCTGGAAGCGCTTCTCGACCGTGCGCATATCACGGCGAACAAGAATACCATTCCCTTTGAGACGACGTCTCCCTTCATTACGAGCGGCGTGCGCATCGGAACGCCTGCGATCACGTCGCGCGGTATGAAGGAGCAGGAGGCAATCAAGATCGCCGATCTCGTCACCGAGGTCATCTGGAAGAAAGAAGAAGCGGTCGCGGACGTTTCGGACAAAGTCCATGAACT
>CALVWM010000101.1 GCA_944367185.1 uncultured Clostridia bacterium
TGGAAGGAAAAGTTCTCGAGCTTCCCAAGAGGGAGGACATCGATACCCAGATCGCGGAGCACATGATCGTCGAGTTGTACTCCAAGTAACTTAAGTCATAAGGAGGTAACTTTATGATCGAAATGGATATGCCCAAGATCGAGGTCGTCGAGAACGATGCGAAGTCGTATGCGAAGATCGTCGTCGAGCCGCTGGAAAAGGGGTTCGGTCTCACGATCGGCAACTGCTTGAGGCGCATCCTGCTCTCGGCGCTTCCGGGCGCCGCGGCGCAGGGGATCAAGTTCATGGACGGCACCGTCAAGCACGAGTTTTCCGCGCTTCCCGGCGTCAAAGAGGACGTGACCGAGATCATTCTCAACCTCAAACTGCTTGCGATCAAGACGAAGATCACCGATAAGGATTATACCAAGACGCTCCGCCTTACCAAGGAGGGTCCCGCGGTCATCACGGCTGCGGACATCTCCCAGGATGCGGAAGTGGAGATCATCAATTCCGACCAGTACATCTGCACGGTGGACGCGGGCGGAAAGATCGACATGGAGATCACGATCGGCCGCGGCAGAGGTTACAAGCCCGCCAAGGAAAACAAGCAGCCCATCATCGACTATATTCCCATCGATTCCATCTATACGCCCGTCCAGAAGGTCAATTACAACGTCGAGCCTGCGCGCGTCGGTCAGAACATCGATTACGACCGCCTGACGCTCGAAGTGTGGACGGACGGTACCTTCTCTGGCAAGGAGATCGTCTCCCTCGCGGCGAAGATCATGCAGGATCATATCAGCCTGTTCGTCAACCTGTCGGATACCATCAAGGATATGGATATCCTTGTCAAGACGGACGACGACAAGCAGCAGCAGATTCTCTCCATGAAGATCGAGGACATGGACTTCTCCGTCCGTTCCTACAACTGTCTGAAGAGAGCCAACATTCATACTGTGGAAGACCTGATCAGCAAGACAGAGGACGAAATGCTCAAGGTGCGCAACCTCGGCAAGAAGTCGCTCGACGAAGTCATGCAGAAACTCGAAGCGTATGGTCTTTCGCTTACTAAAAAGGAGGATTAAATCATGCCGGGTAAATTGGGCAGAACGACGGAGCAGCGCCTCGCGATCCTGAGGAATCAGGCGTCCCAGCTTCTCTGGTACGGTAAAATTGAAACGACGGCTTCCCGCGCGAAGGAGCTTCGTCCCTATGTGGAGAAGCTCATCACCAAGGCGGTCAACACCTATGATGACGTGGTCGAGTACGAAGTCGTTGCAAAGGATAAGAAGGGCAAGGAGATCAAGTCGACCGCTGTGAAAGACGGCCCCAAGAAGCTCGCAGCCCGCCGTGCCATCATGGCAAAGACGTACGACCTGCAGGAGATCAAGGCGTTCAACGAAAAGAAGAGCGACTACAAGGCGCGCACTGCGAAGGTGCAGCACCCTCTGATGGAGAAGCTCTTCAACGAGATCGCTCCCAAGTACGCACAGCGCAAGGAAGAGATCGGCCAGGGCGGCGGTTACACCCGCATCTACCTGCTCGGTCAGCGCCGCGGCGATGGTGCGGAAGTCGCAGTCATCGAGCTTGTTTAATGCAGCAAAGATCCCGGGTTTACCGCTCGGGATCTTTTTTTGTTCTAATTGCGTTGGCTTTGAAGTAAGTCACTGAAGGAAATGTTGAAGCGAGGGTCTTGTTCCGGCATGATTCGGCGCGCCTTTAATTTGCGGTCGGCGGTATGTTTCTTCCGCTGCTTTGGGGCCCCTCGGTATATTTGCGCCGCCCGTCCCGCTTGCGGAACGGGCGGCGCTGTTGTGTAGTCAGGATTTTGTCAACGGCTGTCACATTTTCCCTGTTTGTTGCGTCTGATAGGATGAGAGGACAAGGGGGATGGAATATGAAAAAATGCAAGAAACTATTGGCTTGTGTTGCGGCGGGGCTGCCGCTCGTTGCAGCGGTACTTGTTGCGGGCTGTACGCCGGAACAGCAGTATGCGGAGTCAATCGGAACCATGTGTTCGTTGGAAGAAGCATATGAGAGAGGCTTGATGACACAGGACGATATTTTAAGTATCGCCTATTATTACAACCAAGGGACGGATGGGAACGAAGAACTCATGGGGGAGAACTATGTCCCGAATCCCATTGTACCGGAAACATTGGACGAGGCGCGCGTGTATCAGATCAAGCGCACTTACTTAAATGAGGTCATTGCGATGCCGGAAGGCTCTTTTGAGCATGTTTTCATCCGTGCCTATTATGGCACTTATCATGAAAACATCGTCATTCACATTACGGATGATTACCACGGATACGACTATGTATTTGAACCGGAGTACGAGATCGGCGGCGTTCTGTTTTATCACTATGTCGGCGCATGCCTGCGCGTCTGGCGCGCAGACGCGACCGATTAAAAAGAGGGCCGCAATGTTGTAACCAGTGCGGACTTGGCAGCAGAACATGGCGCCGCCCGTCCCGCTTGCGGGACGAGCGGCGCCATGGGAAAAAGTGTACAATTGTGAAAATAATTTCTCATTGGCAGCGGCGAACGCCGCTGCTTTTTGATTGCCTTTCCGGCGGCGCATGTGGTATAATGAAGCCGAAAAAACTACAGGAGAAATGTTCATATGGCTGAAAAGAAGAACAAGGCACAGGCGCGTTACAGCGAGCTGTCCTACGAGAAGAAGAACTACTTTGAACAGGCATCCAAGCACGAGCGCAAGGAAATGTATGCGTATGCTGAGGGCTACAAGCACTTTTTAGACGTCGCCAAGACCGAGCGCGAGGCATGCGCTGCCGCCGTCGAACTGGCGCAGGCGAAGGGGTTCACCGAGTATCACTTCGGCGATCCGCTCACGGCGGGCGACAAGAAGTATTTCATCAACCGCAACAAGAGCATCGTCGTGTTCCGCGTCGGCACGCGCGATCTGGAGACGGACGGCTTCCGCATCCTCGCGGCGCACATCGATTCTCCCCGCGTCGATATCAAGCAGGTCCCCCTGTATGAGGACAGCGGGCTGTGCTTCCTCAAGACGCACTACTACGGCGGCATCAAGAAGTACCAGTGGACGGCGATCCCGCTCGCACTGCACGGCGTCGTCGTGTTAAAGGACGGCAGCAAAGTGGAGATCAGGATCGGCGAAGACCCCAAGGATCCCATCTTCTATATCGACGACCTGCTTCCCCATCTCGGACAGGAGCAGATGAGCAAGCCCTCCGCAAAGATCATCGAGGGCGAGCAGCTCAACGTCGTCGTGGGCGGCCTGCCCAATGCCGACGGCGATGCGGGCAGCAAGATCAAGCTGACCGTGCTCGAGTACCTCAACAGGACGTACGGCATGTGCGAGGAGGACTTTCTCTCCGCAGAGCTGTCCGCCGTTCCCGCCTTCCCCGCGCGCGACGTCGGGTTCGACCGTGCGCTCATCGGCGCGTACGGGCATGACGACAGAGTGTGCGCCTATCCCGCGCTCACGGCGGTGCTCAACGAGGAGAGCGAGCACACCGTGCTTGCGATGCTGGTCGACAAAGAGGAGATCGGCAGCTACGGCGTGACGGGCATGCAGAGCAAGATCTACGAAGATCTGATGCAGGAGATCTCCGAGACGCTGGGCGCGAACTTCCGCAAGGTGCGCTATGCGTCCAAGTGCCTCTCGGCGGACGTGACGGCGGCGTACGATCCCAACTTCCCGTCCGTGTTTGAGAAGATGAACTCCGCGATCGTCTCCTGCGGTACCTGCATGAGCAAGTTCACGGGCTCGCACGGCAAGAGCGGCTCCAACGATGCCTCTGCCGAATTTGTCGGCGAGGTGAGAAGAATGTTCGAGCGCGAGGGCGTCGTTTGGCAGACGGCGGAGCTCGGCAAGGTGGATGCAGGCGGCGGCGGAACGGTCGCGCTCATCCTTGCCGACCTGAATATCGACACGGTGGACATCGGCGTGCCCGTCATCTCGATGCA
>CALVWM010000102.1 GCA_944367185.1 uncultured Clostridia bacterium
TATATGTTCACGAAATTCTTTTCGAACTGACGAAAAGAATTTCCGTGATTTTTGATAGACAACCCATTGTACGGCGCGAAGCGCCTAACAATGTGTTTTCTCTCGGCGGCGACTTTCGCGACATGACAGCTTCGCCGCCTTCACGCTTTCTCCAAAAGTCGCAAGCGACAATTTGGGTACCGCGGCGCAAAAGCGTGGTTTTGCTTGCGGACGCGATTGATCATTGTTTTTTACATATTCTCCGTATCTTTTCCCGCACCCGTGTCCGAGGCGGGCGGCGCGTCCGCCTCTTCCGCACGCGCCCTGCCCGATTCCGACGGCGCGGTTTCGGCGTAGCGGATCGCAGCGTCCAGCCGCTCCTCCAGCTCAAAGATGCGCTCACGCAGCGCGCAGATCTCGCGCAGGACGGGGTCGTCCTTTTCGGGGATGAGATCCTGCGTCTTTTCGCCGTTGATGCGTACGACGCGACCGGGCACGCCCACGACGGTGGCATAGGGCGGGACCTCCTTCAAGACCACCGCGCCCGCGCCGATGCGCGCACCCTCGCCCACCGTAAAGCCGCCCAACACCTTGGCGCCGCTGGAGATCGTAGCGTTTCTTTTGACCGTCGGGTGACGCTTGCCCGTCTGTTTGCCCGTGCCGCCCAGCGTCACGCCCTGGTAGATGACGACGCCCTCCTCGACTTCGGCGGTCTCGCCGATGACGACGCCCGTGCCGTGGTCAATGAACACGCCCGGGGCGATCTTGGCGGCGGGATGGATCTCGATGCCGGTCAAAAATTTGGCGAACTGCGAGGTCATGCGCGCAAGGAGTTTTAAGTGCATACGGTACAATCTGTTTGCCCAGCGGTGCCAGGAGAGCGCGTGCACGCCCGAATAGGTCAGCCAGATCTCAAACTTGTTACGCGCGGCGGGGTCGTTTCGCTTCGCCGCGGCAATATCCTTGCGTAATCTTGAAAAAAACATAAAAATCTTCTCCTTTCACGAAATTCTTTTTGAACTGACAAAAAGAATTTCCGTGAGTTTTAGGAAAACCCAACAGTCGCTTGCGGCTTTGTGTTCGGTTTTCCTCGCGGCGCGCAGTCGCAACAAAATAGCGCGCGCCGCTCATCTTTCCGCTTAAGCCAAAGAGTTGGCAAATTGAGTCCCGCTGCGGAAAGGCGCGACTTTCCTTGCGGCGTGATTATAACAAAGGGCATAGAGCCTCCCCTGACTTTGTTAGGGGAGGTGGTGAGCGTCAGCGAGACGGAAGGGTTTAATTTGACCGACCCTCCCGTCTTGCCTGCGGCAATCCACCCTCCCTTGCGCAGGGAGGGCACAAGGGCGCATCCCCGCCTTGTCGCGGCGGCATTCCTCTCAATCTCACGACTTTTTCTTTCGTCAGTTCGAAAGAAAAAGTGTGAATAAAAAATTCAGCGCCTCTATGCAACCTATGCAATACATGCACAATAGGTTCCATAAAGGCGCGTTGGCGCGGTTCCACTTTACTTCGGGACTTTCGTCCCCTCGTTGCGTCCGGTAACGGCGGACTGCCGCGGGCATTGCCCCGACCTTACCAAGCGGGCGCATACCCCCTGACGTCTGCAAACGGCTCTCAGCTGCTGCCGCCCTCTCTGTCACAGGCCCGTCTTAAAGGATTTTCCCGCTCTCGGCTGCTGGTATTTCGGATATTTTACAATAAACTTGATAAAGATGTCAAGCGTTTCGCGCAAATTGTGCAGCCCCTTCCCGCCTACGCGCGCGCTTCGCGGCGGATGGGCAGGTTGCTCAGCTTATACTCCGCAAGGCAGGCGTCGCGCATGTCCTCGTTGAAGAGTTTCTGCTCGATGAGATAGCGCACGACGATGTCGCGCACGTCGTCCTCTTTGAACTCGAACCCGCACACCGCAAGCAGGGTCACGACGTCCCGCCACTGCATGCGGGTAACGAGCGCCAGCGCAAAGATCGTGTTCTTTTCGGGGTACAGCGTCCCCTTGACGATCTTGTTCCAGTACTTGGGCGCGACGTCCAGCTTTGCGCCCGCCTCCTCCGCCGTCTCGCCGCAATGGTGCAGCGCCTCGGGCAGGTGCTTTGCGAACGTGTGCTTTTCAAAGCGGCCGAACAGCCGCTCTCGCACGGTCGGAAAGGAGAAGGAGAAGGTGAACGTGGTGTCCGCGAGCGAATCCTTGAATTTGGCAAGCAATTCCTCGCAATTTTCCTGATGGCAAAGCCGCATGCAGGAGGAATCGCGGCGGGCGACGTTGCCGTCCTCGGCGACATACAGGACTTCGGGCATCTGATAGCCCTCGATGGCGCTCAGACGCACATAGTCGGAATAGTTTGCGCAAAAATATTCGTCCAGCGCGCGGATAAACTCTGCTTTCATGGTTCTATTCTACCACAACGCAAAGTAAAATAGCAAGCGTTCTTGCGTGAATGCGGATTTTTTCCTCGGCGTTTGTATTGAAAAGATTTCACAGGGCGTTATAATTTTTTCAAATGGAAATGTACGTTTGTTTTATAAAAAGTTTACAATCTTTCAAATCCGTCAAATTATTTTGGTGCGAAGGCTTGCAATTATCCGGACTTTATGTTAAAATTTATCATGGAACGGAGGAGGGCAGAAAATGAAACGGGACCGTATCGAAGAAATCGCAGAACTTTTGGACAAACGCGGCAAACTGACGCTCGAACAGCTGGACGAGCAATTTCCCAATGTTTCGCAGATGACGCTCAGAAGAGACCTCTTTCAGCTGGAACAGGAGGGGCGCATCATCCGCGTGCGCGGCGGCGCGATGTCGGTAAAGGAAGTGCAGAAGGTGTCGGGGGAACCGTACACCAAAAAGACGACCATCCACACCGACGAAAAGATCAAGATCGCGCAGAAGGCGGCGAGCCTCATCGACGAAAACTGTTCCCTGTTCATGGACGGCGGCACGACAGCGATGTACCTTGCCAAGGAACTGCCCGATAAAAATCTGCATATCTTTACGAACGGGCTTGCCGTCGCCATCGAGCTGGCGCAGAAGAAAAACGTCAACGTGACCATGTTGGGCGGGCAGGTGATGAAGGATAACCTCTCCACGGCATCTCCCGTAGCAAAGGCGTATTTTGACAACACCAATTTCGAGCTTGCCATTATTTCGGCTTCGGCGTTTACGCCGGGGAACGGCTTTTCGTGCGGGGCGCAGATCGAAGCGGATCTGTTAAAGCTCGCGCGCGCCAAGGCAAAGGCGACGTACATGATGCTGGACAGCTCCAAGATCGGCAAGATCATGCCTTATACCTTTGCGCACATTGAGGACATCGACGTCCTCATCACGGACGACAACTTCCCCGCAAACCTCAAAGCGTTGTTTACGGAAAAGAATATCGTAGTCATGTGAGAAATATTCACGAATTTTCTCACGCAAAGGCGCAATTCCGTGATCTGAGAGGGAGGTTGCGGGCACGCCGCTTTGCGGCTGACCGCACGTCTCGTGCGGGTAGCCCCCGCCCTCGGTACTTTGCGCTACGCGCTCGTGCGTCGCTTCGTCGAAATCCTTTTGCAAGCAAGGCTTTCTCCTCGCGCCGGACACAAATTACCTTGCATATGACAATTTCTTAAGTTCGGGCATGCGCCGAAGCCGCACCGCGGCTATCGGCATTACGCACGCCCTCACCCCTCTCTTGACGCGAACCCTTAAGGGCTTACCATTATAGTTCGCGTCAATTCACCATCCCTTCTTGGCAGCGCCAAGGTAGTGCGCTGCCTGCGGTCACGAAATCGCCGCTGAAAAAGGCGATTTCTTAGTTCAGCGTGCGCGAACAGCACACCGTGCTGTTCGCATGACGCACACTTCACCCCATGCCGCTAAAGCAGCAAATAGGGGCAGCAAAGGCATAACGCAGTGACGCCTTTGCTAACATCAATGATAACTCAATCATTTTTGTG
>CALVWM010000103.1 GCA_944367185.1 uncultured Clostridia bacterium
GCGGCAAAAGCGTTTGCTTTTGCCGCGGGGTTCTTGCATTATAAAATGTATCTTGACAACCCGTTCAAACATGATATAATAGCAATACGGAGGGTTGGCATGCGAATTTATGATGAGACATCTGATCGGACCTTGGAGCGCATTTATCTTTGTCTGACCCGTGAAGAGGCGGAGGAGCTGCGGGACAGTCTTGCGCAGATGCTGTGTGCGCGGGCAGATGCAACGCATACGCATGTCAATGACGCGGACTTCTCGCATGAGATCACGGCATGCCTGTATGACACAGCGTCAATATCAGGATTTGATGACAGGTTTCAAAAGGTCATTCGTGAAGATCGATAAAACAACGGAGAATGGTCGGGTTTATGCAAATTTCTGCTTACGGAGAGCAATTTCAGACGATCGATCTGAAGAAGGATGGATTGAAAGATCTTGCCTTTGATCTCGTCACGTCGATTCGATTCATGTATTGCGCAGTGGAACATGGCGTCCGTATTTTAGGCGGCGATATTTTACGGCAGGAAGGCGGGAAATGGTGGCCCTGCGGGGATAATTGGTACAGCGACGCATCGAACCCGCAGGAGACGCTTCAGGATGCGCTGGACTATCTCAAACGGTATCTCGCAAGCAATCCCCATGTCGATTGGGTCGTTTCCGTTGTTCCGTCCGATCTATTGGAGTTGATCGGCGGGGAAAAGATATGAGAGGGGAGAGAAATGCCGGAAATCAATTTGCTTTGCATCCGTCAGAAAAAAGCAATCGGAAGATCATTCGGCGGACTGCGCCTTGTGAAACTTAACAAGCGTCAGAGCGAACGAAAGGGGTATGCAGACAATTTCTTCTGCATGGGCGCGCTGTATGGAAACCTGTATCGGGTTTATTCAAAAGAGAACTACGATAAGCGTGATTTCGTTTGCGGCGCATATGACCTTGTAGAGGGAATCGAATGTCCGCAACCGTGCGACTATATCAGGTCGCTCCCGAGAGATCGCATGGACGATGCGTATTTGCGGGAATTTCCCCGCGCCTTCTTCTCTACGGTGCGTTGGAAAAGCGGGGAAACGGAACGGCAATTTTCCGCCCTTCTTGCGCAGCTTTTAGAGGCGTCTGCAATCGGGCATATTGCGTTTTTGGTGCGCGAACCTGCCGATCCGCCCGAAAAAATTGTCGGCTGTATCGGACTTGCGAAGTTTCTTGAGATGATGCGCGCACAGGAGATATACGAAAATATCGTCTATCTGATCAGAGCTGACGATAAGGAGAATGACGATGGAAAATTCGGTCATGTATGACTACAATATCGTCTGTATCGGGCAAAAGGAACGCACAGTCTATGAAGCGTTCGAGCCTTGGACGCGTCCGTATCTTATAGAATGGTCGGCTCTATGGGCGGTCAAAGGACGCTGGTATCAGTTTGTTTTTGACTATGAACACTCCCTCTCTCTTGCAGTCAGGCGCGGCAAATGTTATGTCATCGTGCGGGAGGACGCCGATCTCGATCTGATCGAGCGCTCGCTGCTGTTCTATCTGGAGCGTTCGCCCATTCATAAGGTATTCGTACTCTTCCGGCTGCAGGGAAATCGACGCGAAAGTTTTTCAGGGGAACTTTCCCTCGGGACGTTTATGCGCCGCCTGAAGCAGGGGCAGATCAAGGCGAATGTCGCCTATTTGATTGCAAAATATGCTTGGTGAAGCGCTCTTCAAAGAGGGGATCAAGGGAATAGGATGAAAGGCGAAAAACGCTATCTTGGAAAGGGTTTGCATGATGCGGAGGTAACGCATGTGCAGAAAACGGAGCTTGTCTATGACGTGCACGCGCGCGATCCGAAACGGAGTTATCTTGAAATTGGCCTGAATAGCGAGCAGGCGCTCTTTGATGTCGGCGTCTGTGCCGTGCGCTTTTATAATTGCGTCATTGTGAGCGGCGAACTGCCCGCGGTCGGGGATTGGTGGCAGGAAGATACACTGTCTGAGCAGAGCGGGAAAACCATCGTCTCAATGCGCTTCCGTGGCAGAAAAACAGAGACGCACCTTGTGGTGCGGTGTTCGGCGGTGGAGTTGCTTCGCTGATCAAGGGGGGAATATGATTGGGACGGTCATTCTGAGGAAAAATATTTTGCCGCCCGGGTGGCTCAATTCGGCTTGGATCGAGCTGACGGGCGGAAAAAAGATCAAAAACATAGAGAACTTTCTGCAAAGTTGCGGCTTTCCGATGCTCATGGAAAAGCTGTTCCGGGAACAGACCGCGGCGCAGTCTTTGGAAGAGACAGAGCTGTATCGGCGTTTTCTTGCGTTACAGTCGGAAGTGGGTGGCAGGACGCTTGATCCCGCGTCGCAGGAAATACAGCTGCGGCAAAACGAGGACTTTTGGGAAGCGTACGTCTTAAGCGATGAATTTGCAGTACGGCTCGATCGGAATATTACGCTGTATCACATGCCGAAAAGCGAGCCGGCGCTCGGGCTTGTCCCGTGACGGTATGCGGACAGCGAAAAATACCTCGGCGATACATGGTGGTATTCGGATACAGAGATTTTGCACGATCTCTCGCACCTGGATCTCCTGACCTTTCTCGAGCGGTATAAGGGGTATTGATTTATTTTGTTTGCTTAGTAAACGAAGAAAATCATATCCGCTATTGACATCATGCTTATACGGTGATATAATGCTATTATAGCAAGCAAATGAAAGTTGTTTGCGCCATGGGAGGAGAGAGATGGCGGAACAAATCAAACACTATGATTTCACCAAAAAACCGTTAAAGCCAAGCCCGTTCTGGATGTGGATCGCGCGCGTATTTGCGATCAAGCCGCGCCTGAAAGGGCGGCCCGTTACGGTAGAAAAGATCAACATGGAGGGCATCAAGCCGCCCTATCTGCTGTTTGTAACGCATGCGAGCATGCTGGATTTCCCTGCCATGTACACCGCCGTTGCGCCGTATAACGCCAACAATGTGGTCGCGATTGACGCCATCCGCGACGTCGGCGACTGGATCATGCGCCGCCTCGGGTGCATCTGCAAGCGCAAATTTGTCAAGGACTTGAACCTCATCCGCAATATGCGCTATTGTGCCGATAAATACGGCACGATCGTATGCCTCTATCCGGAGGCGCGCTATACCCTGGACGGGACAACGGGATTTTTGCCCGATTCCCTCGGAAAAATGTGCAAACTCATGAAGGCGCCTGCCGTCGTTCTGCGGCTGTACGGCACGTTTGTCGCCGCGCCGCAATGGAACAAGGACGAACAGCGCATTCCGCTCCGGTGCGAGCTGGAGTGCGTTGCGACGCAGGAGGAAGTCAAGAGTCTTCCCGCCGACGAGATCAACCGCCGCGTCCATGCCGCGATGCAGCGGGACGACTATGCCTATCAGCGCGAGCACAACATTCAGCTGACCAATCCCAATCGCGCAAACGGGCTGCACAACATTTTATACCAGTGCCCGCATTGCGGCAAGGAATTTATGATGGACTCGGGGGGCACCCGCCTTTGGTGCAATGCCTGCAAAAAGGCTTGGCAGGTGAATACGCTTTCCGAGCTCTCCGCGGAGGAGGGCGAGACGGAATTTCGCTACATTCCGGACTGGACGGCATGGGAGCGGGAAAATGTTCGTCGGGAAGTGCGGGAGGGGACATACCGCTTTGAGGCGGACGTCACCGTACATACGCTGCCCAACGCCAAAAAGTTCTACGATCAGGGTATGGGCAAGCTTGTTCAGACGTGCGAGGGGACTTATCTTACCTGCACGGCGTATGGGGAAAAATGCGAACTTTCCTGGGCGGGGACGGAATTGGAGAGCGTGCATATCGAGTACGACTATCCCTACCGCAAGGATAAGTACAAGAACAATATCTTCGGCGACTGTATCGACATTTCCACGCTGGACGACAGTTACTGGCTGCACCCGGTGGGG
>CALVWM010000104.1 GCA_944367185.1 uncultured Clostridia bacterium
CTCGAGGACGGAAAACTGGTGACGTCGGGCGGCAGAGTGCTGGGCGCGGTCGCCACGGCGGATACGCTGGAGGAGGCGATCGGGCGGGCATACGCGCTCGCGGATAAGATCACCTTTGAGAACGCATACATGCGCAGGGACATCGGTAAGCGCGCGCTTGCCGCATTAAAGGGGGTATAAAGTGGTTTACAGGATCTACGTTGAGAAGAAAGAGGGGTTTGACAACGAGGCGCGCGCATTGCTTTCGGACGTACGCGAGCTTCTGGACATCGGCGGCGTGGAAAAGATCCGCATCCTCAACCGCTATGACGCCGAGGACATCGATTTCCCGCTGTTTCGAGAGTGTGTCAGGACGGTGTTCTCCGAGCCGCAGATGGACACGGCGAGCGAGGGCGTCGACCTGATGGGTGCGCGCGTGTTCGCCGTCGAGTATCTGCCCGGTCAGTTTGATCAGCGTGCGGACTCAGCGGCGCAGTGTGTGCAGCTTGTATCCCTTCAGCGTCGTCCCGTCATCCGCACGGCAAAGGTGTATGCCATCTACGGCGGCGTTTCGGAGAGCGATCTGGAGGCGATCAAGAAGTACGTCATCAACCCCGTCGAGAGCAGGGAGGCGTCCCTCGCCATTCCCCCGACGCTCAAGATCGATCACCCCGTCCCCTCCGAAGTCCCCACACTCACGGGATTTTTGTCGTTGGACGAGGCGGGGCTTGCCGACTTCGTCAAGAAGTACGCGCTTGCAATGGACGAGGACGACATCGCCTTCTGTCAGGCGTACTTCCAGCGCGAGGGGCGCGATCCGACGCTCACCGAGATCCGCATGATCGATACCTACTGGTCGGACCACTGCCGCCATACCACATTTCTGACGACCATTGATGACGTGACGTTTGAGGACGAGCTGCTGGAGTCCGCCTATAAGGACTATCTCGCGGCGCGCAGCGAACTTTCGCGCACCAAGCCGATCAATCTCATGGACATCGGCACGATCGCGTGCAAACTGTTGAAGTCGCGCGGCATGCTTCCCAAGCTGGACGAATCGGAGGAGATCAACGCCTGCACGGTCAAGATCACCGTCAACGTGGACGGTGAGCCGCAGGACTGGCTGCTCCTTTTCAAGAACGAAACGCACAATCACCCCACCGAGATCGAGCCCTTCGGCGGCGCGGCGACCTGTATCGGCGGCGCCATCCGCGATCCGCTCTCGGGCAGGAGCTATGTCTATGCGGCAATGCGCGTCACGGGCGCGGGCGATCCGCTCGTCCCTGTTCGCGATACGCTTCGCGGAAAGCTTCCTCAGCGCAAGATCTGCACGACGGCTGCGGCGGGGTATTCTTCCTACGGCAACCAGATCGGACTTGCTACCGGTCAGGTGGACGAGCTGTATCATCCCGGGTACGTCGCAAAGCGCCTCGAGATCGGCGCGGTCATTGCAGCGACGCCTGCGGAGAACGTCCGCCGCGAAGTTCCCGCGCCCGGGGATAAGGTCATCCTTCTGGGCGGCAGAACGGGACGCGACGGCTGCGGCGGTGCTACGGGTTCTTCCAAGTCGCACACCTTGGAATCGCTCACCCACTGCGGCGCGGAGGTCCAGAAGGGCAACGCGCCCGAGGAGAGAAAACTCCAGCGCCTCTTCCGCAACAAGGACGCGATGCTGCTCATCAAGCGTTGCAACGACTTCGGCGCGGGCGGCGTGTCCGTCGCGATCGGCGAACTTGCGGACGGGCTGGACATCGACCTCAACGCCGTACCCAAGAAGTACGACGGCCTGGACGGCACCGAGCTTGCGATCTCCGAATCGCAGGAGCGCATGGCGGTCGTCGTCGAGGAAAACAAGGTCGCCGATTTCATCGCGCTTGCCGAGCAGGAGAACCTGGAGGCGACCGTCGTCGCGACGGTCACGGCGAGCCCCCGCCTCGTCATGCGTTGGAACGGCAAGACCATCGTCAACGTCTCGCGTGAGTTCCTCAACTCCAACGGCGCGGAAAAGCACATCACCGTCGCGCCCGCTCCGGCAAAGGACTACGCGCGCACGGTCACGGGCGCCTTTGCGGACAACTACAAAAAGCTTGCGGGAGATCTGAATGTCTGCTCCAAGCGCGGGCTTTCAGAGCGCTTCGATTCGACGATCGGCGCGGGCACCGTCTTAATGCCCTTCGGCGGACGGTATCAGCAGACGCCGCCGCAGGCAATGGTGCACCTCGTCTCCGTCGAACATGGCCACACGGACACCGTCTCCTACATGGCGTGGGGCGGCAATCCCTATATCACCGAAAAGAGCCCCTATCACGGCGCATACCTCGCCGTCGTGGAGAGCGTCTCCAAGCTCGTCGCGACGGGCGCGTCGCTGGACGATACCTATCTCACCTTCCAGGAATATTTCTTAAAGCCCGGGCACGATCCCAAGCGCTGGGGGCAGCCTTTGGCGGCGCTTCTGGGCGCTTTCAAGGCGCAGACCGAGCTCGGCATCGCGGCGATCGGCGGCAAGGACTCCATGAGCGGCACGTTCGAACACATCGACGTTCCGCCCACGCTCGTCTCCTTTGCGGTGACGACGGGAAGATCGGACGAGGTCGCCTCGCCCGAATTCAAGGGCGCGGGGCATAAAGTCGTCCTGCTCACGCCCGACTATGACGAGAACGGTCTGCCCGTGACGGCGTCCCTGAAAAGTATTTATGCCCGTGTAACGGCATTGCTGCGCTCCGGGCGCGCGCTCTCTGCGTACACGCCCACCTATGGCGGTGTCGCCGAAGGCGTCATGAAGATGTGTTTCGGCAACATGGTCGGCTTCCGCTATGCGGACGGTGTCTCCATGGACGACATCTTCGGCTACCGCTACGGCGCGTTCCTTCTCGAACTCTCCGAGGACGCCTCCGCCGTCGGCACGGTATTGGGCGAGACCACGGCGATCAACGCCATCGCCATGGGGGAGGACAGGCTGCTTCTTTCCGAGCTGCTCGCGATCTATGAAAACAAGCTGGAGCCCGTGTATCCCTGCAACATTCCCACGCCCGCCGGATCGGTGGAGAACTATACCTTCCGCACGCGCAGCGCGCTTGCCTCCGAGGTCAAGTTCGCCAAGCCCCGCGTGCTCATTCCCGTGTTCCCCGGCACCAACTGCGAGTACGATACAGCAAAGGCGTTTGCCGACGCAGGCGCGCAGCCCGAGATCTTTATCGTGCGTAACCGCACGGCAGAAGAGGTCGCGCGTTCGGCGCGTGAGTTTGCCGAAAAGATCGGCGAGAGCCAGATCGTGTTTATCCCGGGCGGCTTCTCTGGCGGCGACGAGCCGGACGGTTCGGGTAAGTTCATCACGGCGTTCTTCCGCGGCGAGCGCGTCAAGGACGAGGTCACCCGCCTTTTGGAGGAACGCGCGGGGCTTATGGGCGGCATCTGCAACGGCTTCCAGGCGCTCATCAAACTGGGGCTCGTGCCCTTCGGCAAGATCATCGAGACCAACGCCGACTGCCCGACGCTGACGTACAACAACATCGGCCGTCACCAGTCGCGCATCGTGCGCGTGCGCGTGGCGTCTGTGCAGTCGCCCTGGCTGTCCTTAGTGGACGCGGGCGAGGTGTTCTCCGTGCCCATTTCGCACGGCGAAGGCAAGTTTGTCGCCAGCCCCGCGCTCATCGCGCAGCTTGCGGAGAACGGGCAGATCATGACGCAGTACGTCGACCTCTCTGACAACGCGACGATGGATGTCCACTTCAATCCCAACGGCAGCGCGGCGGCGATCGAGGGCATCCTCTCGCCCGACGGCAGGGTGTTCGGCAAGATGGGACACAGCGAGCGCAAGGGCGATGGGCTGTACAAGAACGTTCCCGGCGCGTACGACATGAAGCTGTTCGAGAGCGCGGTGAGATATTTTAAGTAATC
>CALVWM010000105.1 GCA_944367185.1 uncultured Clostridia bacterium
TCGACGCCGTTGCAGACGATGTCGTACTGGTAGGCGAGGATCTCCAGGGGATCCTGCTCCTCCAGCGCCTTCATGCCGCCCTGGGGCATGGAGAACGGATTATGGCAGAACTCCAGCTGCCCCGATTCCTCGCCGATCTCGTACATGGGGAAATCGACGATCCAGCAGAAGCGGTAGACGTTCTTTTCCAGCAGATCGAGCCCCGTGCCGAGCATGGTGCGCAAAATGCCCGCGCGCTTTTGCACGAGCGAGCGTTTCTCCTCCGCGACGAGCGCGACAAAGCAGCCGCTTTGAAGCGAAAGCGCCTCTTTGAGCGCGGGGAGCTTTTCCGAAAGGAATTTGGAGATGCCTCCCACGGGCGCGCCGTTCTCGTCCAGACGGAACCAATACATGGCGCCGCCCTCGGTGACCGTCTTGAAGTCCTCCGCAGTCTTATCAATGAACTTGCGCGTCTGCGTAAACGCGGGCACGGCGATCGCCTTGACGATCTTGCCCTCCACCGCGGCAAAACCGCAGCCCTGCATGATCTGCGTCACGTCCTTAATGATGAGAGGATTGCGAAGGTCGGGCTTGTCCGTACCGTACGTCTCCAGCGCCTCCAGGTAGGGAATGCGGCGGAACGGGGGCTTGTCTGCCTCCCAGCCCGAGAACTTGGCGAACACGGGCGGCAGGACCTTTTCGAGTACCGCGAATACGTCCTCCTGCGTCGCAAAAGCCATCTCGATATCCAGCTGATAGAATTCACCGGGCGAGCGGTCGGCGCGGGCGTCCTCGTCGCGGAAGCAGGGCGCGATCTGGAAGTACTTGTCAAAGCCAGAGCACATCAGCAGCTGCTTATACTGCTGGGGCGCCTGCGGAAGCGCATAGAACTCCCCGGGATACAGACGGCTGGGCACAATGTAGTCGCGCGCGCCCTCGGGCGAGGAGCTCGTCAGAATGGGCGTGGAGATCTCCAAGAAACCCTCCTCCGTCATGAGGCGGCGCAGCTCTGCGACGATCGCCGCGCGCAGCACGATCTTCTCCTTGACGGCGGGATTTCTCAGATCGAGAAAGCGGTAGGCAAGGCGGATATCCTCGCGCGCCTCCGTCGAACGGGAGACCTCGAAGGGCAGCGCCTGCGTCGTGCGCCTGCCGAGGACTTCCACCTTCTCGGGGACGATCTCGATCATGCCCGTTGGAAGTTTTTCGTTGGGCGCCGAGCGCAGCACGACGGTGCCCTCCACGCTGACAGTGGACTCGGTGGGAATGTCCCTCAGCTGCGAAAGACAGGGCTCTTCCGTCGCAACGACCTGCGTCGTGCCGTAAAAGTCGCGAAGAACCGCGAACAGAAGCCCGCCCTTATCGCGCTTGCTGTCAAGCCAGCCGCAGAGCTTGACCTTCTTGCCTGCGTCCTCGCTGCGAAGTTGATTGCAGTTGTGCGTTCTGTAAAACATGGCATTACCTTTTGAATGTTTTATCGTCGTGCAAAATTATATCTTTCACGCGGGAAAATGTCAACAAAAATGACGCCCGCCCCCGCGATTTTCAAAGCCTTCCAGCCATGTATATGCCTGTCCGCGCGAAGAAAATACAAAAGACGGCAGAGCGCTCTCACGGAGCAGGCGCAGGACCTGCGGAAGCGTCTCATCGCGGTATGTCCTGATCCACGTCTCAAATTCGTCGTCCGCACGTTCGGAACAGCCTTCCGGCATATCGGGACGGCTCCTGCCGCAATAGCGCTCCACGCGCGCCCGGATGCTTGCGAGGCATTCTTCGGCGGACAGGTCAAGAAGCACGGCACAATCTGCCTTTGCAAGCCGCACGGGAAGCGTGCGTAAATAATTCCCGTCCATCACCCACGCGGGCTTTTGAAGCTCCCCATATAGCAGCGCGTCAAATTCTTCCTCGCTGCGATTGACCCAACCCGGCAGCCACCACAGACGATCGAGATGCACAACGGGAAGGCAAAACCTAGCCCCCATCGCTGCTGAATAGGTAGATTTCCCCGCGCCGCCGCAGCCGAGCACAAGTACCCTTTGGTACGGAAACTGCATATACGTCCTCCTGTTTTCAAACTCTTACCGCTCAAACTCGGTGCGGTGACATTTAAAAAATTGGTAATATGCGCGTACGTTTTCCAGCTGCGTCCATCGCTTGACGTCCACGGGATCGGCGTCGAAATCGTAGATCTTCGCACCGTTCATCGCAAGCAGGAAGGGCGAATGGGTCGCAATGATCAGCTGAAAGTCAAAATACCGCGCCGACTGCTCCAAAAATTCTTTGAGCTGCATCTGCCGCGCGGGCGAGAGGCTGTTTTCCGGCTCGTCCAACAAATAGAGCGCAGGCTCGCTCATCCTCTGCGTGAAGTAGAAGAAGGCGCTCTCCCCGTTGGACTGCTCGCGCACGTTTCCGGAGAGCCTGTCCTTGACATACTTTGACTGCGTCCTGCTGCGGGCGTCGCACACCTTTTTCAGGCGGTCGTAATCGTCGAGTGAGGTCATGCGGAACTGTGCGTACTTGTTTTCGAGATACTCCTCCAAGAGCTTCTCCCGCTTCGCGTCGATCCCCTCGTTGATGCCGCGCAAATCAAGCATGAATTCAAACACGTCGTCGCTGGCGATCATGGCGCTCTCCGGGGGCAGCGGCTTCGAAAGGGCATGTGTACACATGCCCACATAGTCGCCGAAAAAACTTGATTTGTTGAAGGGTGCGCCGCGCCTGACGTTCAGGCGCTCGGCAATCACGTTGAGCGCCGTCGTCTTGCCTGAGCCGTTCCCGCCGTAAAAAATGGTGACGGGCGCAAAGTCCAGCCGCGCAAGCCCGTGCGCGGACAGCACAAAAAACGGGTACATCGTGTTATAGCACGTCCGCTTGACCCGATCGAGCCGAAAGGCGTATTCTTCATCGTAGGAAGGAAAGGTGAATTGGGATAAGTAGATCATGCCTGCCTCCGGATATGCCCCTTTGCCGCATGACGGCAGGGTGGCACCCTTACCTGATGATGGTCAGCTTTTTCTTTGCGCGCGTCACGGCGGTGTACAGCCACTCCCTGCCGTTGTCGAAGTAGCCCGACTCGTCGATGACGACGACGTTATCATACTCCGAGCCCTGCGCCTTGTGGCAGGTGACGGCATAGGCGAACTCAAAGCGGCAGACGGTGTCCTCCCGCCGCACCTTAAAGCGACGCAGCATCTCGTAATTCCCCTCATGCACCAGAATGCCGTTCGTGAGCAAGCACGCCTTGTTGCCGTAGCCGTGATAGTACTGTCCGCGCGTGAAGATGCCCGTATCGAAGGGCAGCTCAGGGAGCGTGTCGGGCAGAAAGTCTGGCGTAAAGTCCAAAAGCCCCAGTCCGTCCAATTGTTCGCGGACGCTATTGCACGTCCCGATGATGCCGTTGACGAGGTGAAAGTCCCCCTTTTCGTCCAGCGTCTTGCTCCAGTCGTTGAGCGTACAGACGAGCTTCTCGCCGTCTGCGGGAAGCAGTTGATCGGGCGGGATGCCGCGCATCGCGCGCACTTCGCGGTTGACGGCGGCGCGCATGCGGTTGGTCCCGACGATGATCTGATCGGCTTTCGCGAACAGCTCCTCGCGCAGCGCCCTGTCGCATTCGCGGCGCGGGATGACCTCCACGCAGCCGTCCGTACCGAAGCGGGGAAGTCCGCCCGCACGCACCCGCTCCGCAAGCCGCACGATGGGATTGTCCTTTTCCTGCCGCACGATCTCCTTTAAGGTGATGACGGGCATCGTGAGCAGCGTGTTGCTCCCGCCCACGGGCGGCAGCTGAGCGGGATCGCCGCAGCACAGGCACTTGACGCCAAAGGAGAGAAGATCGCGCAGCACATCGTCCGAAACCATGCTTGTCTCGTCCAACACGATGAGGCGGATACCGC
>CALVWM010000106.1 GCA_944367185.1 uncultured Clostridia bacterium
GTTTTACATTACCATACACCACAAGATTTGTTTGAACTAAATCTCTCTGAGTGTTGCACTTAGTTTGACAATTCATCCATTCTGCCGCCCGTGGCGGCGGCAAAGCGGCGGATTTTGCAGGCAAAAAAGACGGGTTCGTGCATTTTCAAAAAATTTTTATAAAAAGGCATGACTTTTTCGCAAAAGGTATAAAAAAACGGTTTACAAAAAAAATAAATACTAATATAATTTATTAGCCCAAAGGTCGGAGGAGCCGACTCGGTCATAGGAGGAAAAATAACATGGTTCGTTACATGAAGTGTCCGCGCTGTGAGCTCAATTACATCGATGCGGAAAAGCAGGAATACTGCGACGTCTGCCTCAAGGAGATGAAGGGCATCCACACGGATATCGATGACGACGATGATGAGACGGAAGTGGAGACCGAACTTTGCCCCGTCTGCGGCGAGAACATGATCCGCCCCGGCGAGAAGATGTGCGAGGAGTGCCGCAAGAAGGCGGAGTACGAGGAATCGGAGCCCGATCCCGATGAGGACGACGAATGGCGCGAGTACCTCGACGACGACACCGATGCGGAACTGGATTCGGAGATGGGAGAGATCGGCGAGGAGCTGGAAGAGGAGTTCGGCGACGACGAGGAAGAGGACGACTACACCGAGTCGGCGGACGACGACGAGGATCTGGATTACGTCACGGGCGACGAGATCTACACGCTCGGCGACGACGATGACGACGATGACGATGAGAATTCGGACGACGATTTCTGATGTCCGATGGTGCGGCGCGCGGCAGAAATGCCGCGCGCCGTATTGTCTTTGGAGAAGCGGACGGTTTGAAAGGGGCGGTCAATGAAAACGGCGTGGTCTGAACGGTTGGAAGCGTGGTGCGGCAGGGTTGCAAAGCGGCTCCGCCTGCCCAATTATACCTGCGATGTCTGCGGGCGGGAAGTCTTTGACGGCGCGCGGATCTGCGATGCCTGCCTATCGGCAATGCCCCGCATCGAGGTATGCTGCCCGCTGTGCGGCAGGAAGGTCAACGAGGCGGGCGTTTGTATGGAGTGCAAGGCCCGCCGCCTTGCCGCCGAAAAATGCCGCGCCGTGTTCACGCATGAAGGGGAGGCCGCACGGCTGGTCACGCGCTACAAGGGCGGCGCGCGGTATTTACGCGAGGCGATCGCCGATCTCATGCTGCCCGTGCTCGAACGGGAATTTGCCGACACGGACGCCCTCGTACCCGTCCCCATGACGGATGCGGCGCGCAGGCGGCGCGGGTTCGATCATGCCCGTCTGATCGCCGAAGCGCTCTCCGCGCGGAGCGGCAAGCCCGTTCTGTCGGCGGTCGTCAAGCAGAAGGAGACGGCGCAGCAAAAGACGCTCTCCCGCCGCGAACGCGAGAAAAATCTCGAGGGCTGTTTTCATGTCAGGGACCGTGCCGCCGTCAGGGACAAAACGCTGCTCATCATCGACGACACGCTGACGACGGGCGCGACCGTCCATGCCCTTGCGGGTGTCCTGCTGCGTGCCAAGGCAAAGCGCGTCTGCGCCCTCACGCTGACCGGCGTGGAGCAGAGGCATCCCTTCGGCGTGCCGTCGGGCGAAGAGCCGCATCCCGCCTTGCTGTGAGCGATTTGCCGTATCGCTCACCGGCGCATGTCCTTTGACGTCCATCCTTTGAAGTACCTTTTTGGCGCAAAAAACGCCGACCGTCTGCAAAAAATACGGCAAAACCTGTCTGCCGCCTGATCTGCTGCCCGGATTGCCGCTTGATCTGCCGCCGCGCGCCCCAATATTTTGGGGCGCGCGGCGTTTTTTTGTGGGCTGCGGCGGTCATATTTTGTGGCAGGGCGGTCATATATATAGGCTGTCAGAGCCATTCTGCCCCGTGCGATCCGACGAAATGGGACAAAATACGGGCAAAAGACAGACGATTTTCGTCCGAAAAAATTTTATCATATGGGTGTTATGCAATGCGGTTTGTGACAATTCGCCTTCGCGGCATCGCGCTTCTTCTGGCGCTTGCCGTCGCGCTCCTGCCGGCCTGTCTGTTCGCGCACTATACGGACGCGGCTGCCGTCTGGTGGAGCAGCGGCGCGCGTTCGCTGCCCGTGTACAGCGTGGAGAGGCAGGACAACAAGATCGCGATCTCCTTCGACTGCGCCTGGGGCGCCGACTACACGCGCGCCATTCTGGAGCATCTTGCGGCGGCAAACGTCCGCGCGACCTTCTTCTGCGTGCAGTTCTGGGCGGAGACCTATCCGGACGTCCTCAAAGAGATCGCGGATGCGGGGCACGAAGTGGGCACGCACAGCGCGACGCACTCCTACATGTCCCGTCTGTCGGAGCAGCAGATCCGCGACGAGCTCACGAGTTCCTGCGCGGCGATCGAGGCGGTGACGGGAAAGAAAGTCGACCTTTTCCGCCCGCCCTACGGCGATTATGACGACCTGCTCATCGACACCAGCCTCGACATGGGCATCCTGCCCATCCAGTGGGACGTGGACTCCCTCGACTGGAAGGATCTCTCCGCGCAGGAGATCGTCTCCCGGATCGCGGAGCACACCAAGAGCGGTTCCGTCATCCTCTGTCACAACAACGGCCTGCATACGGCTGAAGCACTTCCCGCCGTCATCGACAGTCTGCGGGCGAAGGGCTTTACGTTTGTTCCCATCGGCGAGCTCGTCTACCGCGAGAACTACACGATCGACGCGACGGGACGGCAGATCCCGGGCGGCGCATAGTCTGCCGCGGCGCGGCAAAGCGTGGAAACACGCGGCGTGCGCGCAGGCATGCGCGGCAGGACGGCGCTGCCGAGGTGAGGGAACGCAACACCGGAAATACCTGGAGGTAATTGTATGGATCACGCAGCAGAAAGCAACAACAGAGTGTTTTTGATGGGGGAGATCGTCTCGGAAGCGACGTTCTCCCACGAAGTGTACGGCGAGGGCTTCTATGAGTTCTATGTCAAGGTGGTGCGCCTCTCCGGTCAGGCGGACATTTTGCCCGTCACCGTCTCCGAGCGGCTGATCGAAGGCAATCATCTGCACGTCGGCGCGACGCTGTGCGCGCTCGGACAGTTCCGCAGCTACAATAAACTGGGGGGCGGCAGGTCGCGGCTGATGCTCACCGTGTTCGTGCGCGAGATCCTCTCCGCCGCGCCCGCGTCCAATCCCAACTCCATCGTGCTGTCAGGCTATATCTGCAAGCCGCCCGTCTACCGCACGACGCCCTTCAACCGCGAAATCGCCGACCTGTTGGTCGCCGTCAACCGCGCCTATAACAAGTCCGACTATATCCCCTGCATCGCGTGGGGCAGGAACGCAAGGTTTGTGCAGAACCTCAAGGTCGGGGACAGGATCGCGCTCTCGGGCAGGATCCAGAGCCGCGAGTATATCAAGCGGCTGTCGGAGACGCAGTCCGTCACGATGACCGCTTACGAGGTCTCCGTCTCCAAGCTCGCCGCCTGCGACGACAACGAAAATTTCGATCTGGACCGCGAATTCGATCTCTATACCGCGTCGACGCAAAGCTGACGGCGGAACGGTCTTTTCTCAGCGCGCCCGCGCCTGCATTGCAGGCGCGGGCGCGCTGCGTTTCCGACAGGTTCCGACTGTTTCCGGCGGATGGAAAGAAAGCGCGCGCCGCGTTTCCGGTCGATGCCCTGTAATCCGAGCGGCAAGCATGTGACAAATGTCATAACAATACTTGACAGCTTCACAAAAATCGGGTACAATATTCCCATGAGCAAACCGAGGACAAAACTGGAAAAGCGCGTCGGCATTCAGAACACGCTCGAAGGCTACCGCCGCTTTGA
>CALVWM010000107.1 GCA_944367185.1 uncultured Clostridia bacterium
CCCACACGGGTGCGGCGGTTCAATAGGGCGCGCGGCGGCGCGACCGCGCCGCCGCGCGCAGGCAGTCGGCAGGCATCAATAGTGTAAGGGAACAATGGGAACCACGCCTTTGGCGGAATCTTTTTGGCATCTTATTGTTCATCTTCCTTGCAATACTTGGGTATTGCGGCGTCATCTTCACAATAATCTGGCACAAAAATCTCCTCGCCAAAGGTGCAAAGCAATCAAAAGCGGCAAGACGGGCGTCCCAGACGCGGCGAAGCCCGCAGGGCGTGCCCGGTGGCACGGTCAAGGGCTTCAACAATGTATGGGTCCCCGGTTTCCGCTTTTGATCGGGTTCCTATTACTCCCTTACACTATAGGATAAGGCAATCATCATGAAAAAGAAGTATTCGATCACCGGTATGACGTGCGCGGCATGCTCTTCGGGCATCGAGCGCACGGTAAAAAAACTGGACGGCGTGCAGAATTGCGCGGTCTCCCTGATGGGGGAGAGCATGGAGGTCGAGTTTGACGAAAATAAGCTCTCGGACGGGCGCATCAAACGCACCGTCACGGCGCTCGGCTACGGCGCGTACGACTTCGGGCAGGTCCCCGTCAAACAAAAGAAGCGGCTGACGCTCGGCGTGCGGTTTCTCCTGTCGCTCATCTTGCTGCTGCCCGAAATGTACCTCGCCATGGGGCACATGTGGGGCGTCCCCGTACCGCACGGCTGGTGGAATTACGGCTTCCAGACGGGATTGACGCTCGTCATCCTGCTCATTAACTATCAGTTCTTCGTCAGCGGCGTGCGCGCGCTCTTCAAGCTGGTGCCCAATATGGACACCCTCGTCACGATGGGCGCGGCGGTGTCCTTTGTCTACAGCCTCGTCATGGCGATCCTCACGCCCGAGGAGCCGACGCTCTTCTTTGAATCGGCGGCGATGATCGTCACATTGGTGACGCTGGGCAAGTGGCTGGAGGACAAGAGCAAGCGCCGCACGGGCAGGGAGGTGGAGAAGCTCCGCTCGCTCGCGCCCGATACCGTCACTGTCGAGCGGGAGGGGAAAACGGAGAAGGTGCCCGTCTCCGAAGTCGCGATCGGCGATATCATCGTCGTGCGGCAGGGTGAATCGGTCGCCGTGGACGGCACGATCTGCGAGGGGCACGCCTTTGCCGACCAGTCCGCTGTTACGGGCGAGAGTCTGCCCGTCGAGCTGACGGAGGGCATGCACGCGACCAGCGCGTCCATCGTGACGAGCGGGTATCTCAAGATCAGGGCGGAAAAGGTGGGCGAGGACACCATGCTCGCCTCCATCATCCGTATGGTGCGCGAGGCGGGCGCGAGCAAGGCGCCCATTCAGAAGCTCGCCGACAAGATCTCTGCGATCTTCGTGCCCGCCGTGTTCACGATCGCGCTCGTCACCTTCCTCGTCTGGCTGTTTGCGTCGGGCGATGTGCAGGCGGCGTTCAACTACGGCGTGAGCGTCATCGTCATCTCCTGCCCGTGCGCGCTGGGGCTTGCGACGCCCGTCGCGGTCATGGCGGCAACGGGGCGGGGCGCGTCGCTCGGCATCCTCTTCAAGAATGCCGAGGCATTGCAGCGTTCGGCGACCCTCTCGACCGCGCTGCTCGATAAGACCGCGACGCTCACTGAGGGCAAACCCAAGGTCGTCGGCTTCGCGGCATACACGGACGAAGCGCACGTCAAAGCGGTCGCCTACGCACTGGAAAGCAAGCTCAATCACCCGCTCGCGCAGTGCCTCACGGATTTCTGCGGGCAGGGCGCGCTTGTTGCAGAGGGTGTGGAATACGTCGTCGGCCAGGGCGCGCGCGGCATTGTGGAGGGAAAGACGTACCTCCTCGGCAACGAGCGCATTCTGGGGGGCGTTTCGGGAGATACTTCCGCCGCCCGCGCGGAGGCGGAGCGGCTGTCTGCCGAGGGCAAGACGGTGCTGTTTTTATCGGACGGGGCGCAGGTCTTGGCGACGTTTGCTCTCGCCGACACTCTGAAGGAGGGCAGCGTCGAGGCGGTGCACGACTTGCAGACGCAGGGCGTCAGGACATATATGCTCACGGGCGACAACCGCGCGTGCGCCAACTTCATCGCCGCGCAGGCGGGGATTTCAAAGGACTGCGTCTATGCAGAGGTCCTGCCCGAAGATAAACTCAACGCCGTCCTGGAGCACAAGGGCGCGGACGGGCTTGCGGACGGCGAGAACGGCAAGGCGGGCAAGGGCAGGAAGCCTGCGGGCGTCGCGATGATCGGCGACGGCATCAACGATTCCCCAGCGCTCAAGGAGGCGGACGTCGGCTTTGCGATGGGCAATGGGACGGACGTCGCCATCGAGAGCGCGGACGTCGTGTTGGTCAGCGGCGACCTGCGCGCCGCGCCCAAGGCGGTACGGCTCGCCAAAAAGACCATGCGCATCATCAAACAAAACTTGTTTTGGGCGTTCTTCTACAACTGCGTGTGTATTCCGCTCGCGGCGGGGTGCTTTGCCTCGCTGGGCGTGTCGCTCAATCCGATGATCGCGTCGGCGGCGATGAGCCTTTCTTCCCTCTTCGTCGTATGCAACGCGCTGCGCCTGACGGTGTTTATGCGCGGCAAGAAATATAAAAATCAACTCCCGCAGGGAGAGCAAAAAGGAGATATTACCATGAAAAAGTTACTCAAAGTGGAAGGCATGATGTGTCAGCATTGCGTCAAGCACGTCACCGACGCGCTGATGGGCGTTGCGGGCGTGACGAGTGTGGACGTCAACCTCAAAAAGAAGGGCGCGCTTGTCGAGTGCGGCGAGGGCGTGACGAATGAAGCCCTCACCGCCGCCGTCAAAGAAGCCGGGTACGAAGTCACGCAGATCATGTAAAAGGTATGTGCGCGCGCCGCCGTCCGAGTTCGGACGGCGGCGCACGCGTTCTGCGGTGTCTGCAAGCGTTTTTTCTTCTAACCTATTGACAGGGGTTAGGCGGTGTGATAGAATATGCTTGATTGATGCAAACGGCCTTGTCGGTCGGAAGCACAGGGGGGGAGAACATGGGAAAGCGAAAACTTATAAACTATTTGGTTTCCAAGCCGGAGAGTGAATATTCCGATCTGGACAAAGTTCTCAAGTCATATGCGGAAGGCAAAGTGACGCAGCTGTTGTCCAAGCACGAGTTTTATGATATCGAGTTTTTCTTTCATATTCGCAAATTTGGAAATGATTGCCAGATCATATTCAAGTATTACAATCTTGCAACCAATATTTGTTTTTCGGAAGCGGGATATTTCTATGTGTCATATCCCATGGTGAAGAATACAGATAAAATAGCGAAAACCTTTGATCAGCGCGTAGTCTACTGCAAGTATGAGGACGGCTTTTCCCTGGAGGAGCTGCTGGAAACTATATTCGAAAAATTAAAGGCGCACCCCGAACTGGTGTTAGGCCCGATTCCAAAGAACAGACGAAAATTGTATGCGCTTTTATCCGTGTTTTTCTTTTTGTTACCATTTGTTGTAGCAGGTAGCATGGCACTATATGGATTTGCCAATGGTATATCGGTTTATGGAGACTGGTGGATGGTAATTCTTTTTTTGGGTTCTGCATTTCTCGGCACTCATTTCTATTGGAAAGCACAAAAATAAAATAAGAGGCAATGCGCGCCGCCGTCCGTTGTATCGGGCGGCGGCGGAGTTTTGAAGGATATTTCGGAAACAGAGCAGAAGCAGAAGTTTCCGACACAACCTCCCTGCTTTCGTCACGGCTTTCCCGCATGCGCACGCGTGCAAGTGTTATACTGTCACAAAAACAGGGAGGCGCAGTATGCAGA
>CALVWM010000108.1 GCA_944367185.1 uncultured Clostridia bacterium
CCTCGAGCCGGGCCAGCGCATGATCCTCTCCTTCTGGGCAAAGACGAGCGAGATCGGCGGCACGGGCGCCTCGGCAACGCTGGTGGACGGCGACAACCGCACCGCGATCTCCGCATTCGACACGACGACCGCCGCGACCACCGATATCGACGACGACAACAAGGACATCTATAACGGCTGGGTCCACTGCTTCTTCTTCGTCTCCAACGAGACGGACAGCGCCAAGCAGTTCACCATGGAGTTCTCCTACGGTCCCACCGACGTGACCACCGCGACGAGCAGCGCGTACGACGACGGCTATGCGGCGTTTGCCGGCTTCGAAGTGCTCGATGACGTGGACGGGAAGTACTTCGACTATGCGACGTCGGGCAGCTACACGCAGGTCGTCAGCCTCGCGGGCGACGTGGACATCGACTCTCAGTTCGACGTCCCCGGCGTCACGGGTGCAGACATCCGCGAGACGCTCGCCGTTCCCGCAAACTTCGTGGGCGTGCCCAACGCAAGCAAGTCCCTCGTGACGGGCGGCGTCAGCAATGCCCTTCCCGAAGGCGTCTACGCGGGGCTTCTCAACTCTAAGTATGCGGACGCTTACCGCGAGAACGCGGACAACGCCGCCTGGGTGAACGCCCTGACTGCGCTCAGCTCCGCCGATGCGACGGGCGAAGCATGGTGGGCAGACATCTTCGGCGATTACAACGCCGACGGCTCCGCGGCATATCCCCGCATCGCCAACCAGCCCCTGGTGCTCCTCAACACCTCGGACAGCGCGGTCCCTTCCTACGGCTTCCTTTCCGATACCTTTACGATCGACGCAAGTTCTTATCAGAAGATCTCCCTGCGCGTCAAGCTCTCCGCAGGCGCGACGGCGACCTTCTACCTGATGGACACCTCCGACGTCAAGCAGGGCTACAACAACCCGCTCTCCTACGGGCTGCCCGCCGTCACCTTCTGGTACGATGACGACGGCAACATCGTCAGCCGCGATCCCTCCTCCGAGGACTTCAACGCCCGCACCGACGTGCTGTTCTACCTGGAGGAGAACGGCCTGTACACCAAGGCGGGCGCAAACGACGGCAGATACTACGCAAACCTGCAGAATTACGACGAGGACGAGTCCCTGAACAAGATCGCCGTAGACGCGAGCGGCAACACGACCATCGCGTACTACTACAACGGCGGCAGATATTACGCCTACCGCACCGAGATCTCCGCAAACAACTACAACTACGACGGCGAGGTCTTTGACATCTACGACAGCCTCTCCGAGGAGGAGAAGTCCTGCGTGCGCTACGACTACACGCAGACGGCGGCGACCGAGGCGAAGATCACCCTTGTGGGCACCGAGGAAACGGCGGGCCGCTGGACGGAAGTTTCCTTCTATATCGCGACGGGCAACACCGCAAAGGATTACCGTCTGGAGATCTGGGCAGGCTCGCGTGACTTTGAGGTCGCTGCGGACGGCACCGTCACCGCGACGGGTACGCAGATCCCCGCAAACAGCTACTTCTTCTTCGACAGTTACGCCTCGACGAGCGTTACAGATGACTACACCTCGCTCCTCGATGAGAAGATCGACGATCTGAAGGAGGACAGCGCCAACCTCGTCGATCCCGAGGATCCCACGAGCAATCTTGTCTCCTCGCTGGCAGGCTATTACACCTTCACGTTCTACGACGCCAAGGTCTACCTGCGCTATGACGCGACCGAGGACGAGGACGAGCTGGGCAATCCCTACGGTTCCTACACGCAATCCTCGTACAGCGAAGATGTCGCATGGCTCAACTACAGCGCGGACGGCGAGGCTTCCCTCTTCCTCAACTACGCGGCTTCCGAAGTCACGGTGGAGCAGGACGACCTGAGCAGCACCGACGATGACAGCACGGATACGACCACGACGACAGACAGCGAAACGAATATCTGGCTGATCATCTCCTCCGCGATCCTCGCGATCGCCCTCATCGCAGTTGCTCTGCTCATCATCATCCGCCGCATTGTGGAAGCAGTGAGAAAGAGCAAGGCGGCAAAGATCAAGCCCGTCGTGGCGCCCAGACCCAGACCTGTCAGGAAAGCCGAAAAGACAGAGACGGATGAAACGCCCCGCGATGAGAACGATCCCTATAACGAATAATGCGTAACGCCGCCCGCGCGGCGTCACCCAAACGGCGTCCGCCCGAAGGTCTCCTTCGGGCGGACTTCTTTCCAAAAAAATCAGGGAGCCTGAACAATGAAACCGATTGCAGATATCCGCCTCTACCGATGTGAGCGCTATGACGCGCTGACGCCGCCCGCGACGCTTCCGATCGCGGACAAGCCCCTGAGCGCCGCTGTCAAGCGAATTGTCATGAAGCTGCGGGAGGGGCGATTTTCTTTGGGGGAGTTCGATCACCTCTACTGCATCTTTACTGCCGCTCCTCTGCCGTCCGAGTTTTTCCTCTCCGATCGGACCGACCGTGAGCACAAGTGGTACAGGCATTGCTTTATCCGGGTCGGGGAGGAGCTTTACGGCAGGCTCGGCAGTCCCGCGGCGCGCGGCGAAACGCTCGGGCTGATCGGAACCGCGCTCGTGACCTTGTTTGCGACAGAACATTTTGATGCCGCGGCGATCGCATCCTGCCTTACGGAGGCATTGGAACAGGGCGAGGCGATGCGCATGAAATTCAAGGAGTCGCGGACGGAGACGCGCATCGCAACCATCTATCTGCGCTACCTCGACACCTGCCTCTTCTCTCCCCTGCTGCAAGTGCGCGACGCGCAGGGCAGCGTGCTGCTGGAAAAAGACCTGCCCGCCATGCCGACGCTCGATGCGCTCGGCTCGCTTTCGCTGAGCAGTCATAAAGTCACGATCCGCCCGCGCAAAAACGCCTTCACCGCCCACATGCCGCCCATCGTCGTGGAATACTGAGCCGTGCGAGGCGCAGTCCCCCGGCGAGCGCACACCGGCGCACGGAGCACCGACTGCCCTCTCCGCACAAAAAATTTACAAAGAAATGACACTTTGTGTACGATTCATAGATGCTTTTTTTTGCGGAATGCGCTATAATGGTACGGTCAGTAATAAGGAGGGCGGTCATGCCCGCGATCTATGCCCATAAAATGTTCGGGGAACGCATCCTGAGTTGCCTCTCGCGCGAACGCTTCCCGGAGATCTTTGCCCATCCCGAAGCATTTGCGCTCGGACTGCACGGTCCCGATGTCCTGTTCTACTATCGGCCGCTGCACAAAAATCCCGTCTCCGCCAAGGGGGACGCGATGCACGAGGCGTCCGCCGCGCCCTTTTTCGCGCGCGCGCGCGACATCATAAAGAATACGCCGCAGGAGCAGGCGTGCCGCGCCTACCTCTACGGCTTTGTATGCCACTTCTGCCTGGACAGCGTCTGTCATCCTACGGTTGCGCAGCTCATGGCGCAATATCGGCTCACCCATACCGCCGTTGAGGCGGCGCTCGAAAGAGGCATGCTGCTTGCCGACGGCGTCAGCCCCGCCCGCGCAAAGCTCGCGACGCATATCCAGGCGACGCCCGAGACGATCGCAGCGGTCTCCCTTGTCTGCGGCGTCACGCCCGCACAGGCAAAGAAGGCGATCCGCTCGATGCGCTTTTATTCGGGACTGCTGCGCGCCGCGAACCCCGTCAAACGCGGCATCGTGCGCGGCGCACTGCGGCT
>CALVWM010000109.1 GCA_944367185.1 uncultured Clostridia bacterium
GCCGCGGGAATGACGCCCGTGTGCCCGACCATGTCGCAGTTTGCAAAGTTCAGGATCATCGCGTCGTATTCGCCCGTCTTGAGCTCTTCGACTGCGCGGTCCGCCACTTCGTAGGCGCTCATCTCGGGCTTTAAGTCGTAGGTCGCGACCTTGGGCGAGTTGATGAGCACGCGCACCTCGTTCTCGTTGGGCTGTTCGACGCCGCCGTTGAAGAAGAAGGTGACGTGCGCGTACTTCTCCGTCTCGGCAATGCGCAGCTGCTTTTTGCCGAGTTTTGCAAGGTACTCGCCCAGCGTGTTGTCAAGCGTCTGCTTGGGGAAGGCGATCTCCACGTTCTGGAACGCCGCGTCGTACACGGTGTAGCAGACGTACACGGGATGCAAGAATCCCGTCTTCCGCTCGAACGCCGTGCCCTTGGGGACGACGAAGGGATCCTGCGAGAACGCACGCGTGATCTCGCGCGCACGGTCGGGACGGAAGTTGAAGAAGATGACGGAGTCGCCTTCGCCGACGAGCGCGACGGGCGTGCCGTTCTCCACGACGTTGGTGGGCAGGACGAACTCATCGGTGACGCCCGCTTCGTAGGAAGCGTGCAGCGCGTCCGCCGCATTCTCCGCATGAACACCGTTGCCGATGGTCAGCATGTCGTACGCCTTTTCGACGCGGTCCCAGTTGTTGTCGCGGTCCATCGCGTAGTATCTGCCGCAGACGGATGCGATCTTGCCGTAGCCGAGTTTGTCCATCTCCCCCTGCAACGCCTCGACGAAGTGCACGCCCGAGGTGGGGGAGACGTCTCTGCCGTCCATAAAGCAGTGGACGTACGTCTCGGGAACGCCGTGCTTTTTCGCCATTTCCAGCAGCGCGTACAGGTGGGTGATGTGGCTGTGGACGCCGCCGTCCGACAAGAGCCCCCACAGGTGCAGCTTCTTGCCGGGCTGCCTGGCGTTCTCCATTGCCTTCAACAGGGCGGGATTTTCAAAGAAGTCGCCGTCCTGGATGGACTTGGTGATCTTGGTCAGATCCTGATAGACGATGCGCCCTGCGCCCATGTTGAGGTGCCCGACCTCGGAATTGCCCATCTGTCCGTCGGGAAGTCCGACGGACAGCCCGCTCGCGCCCAGCGTCGCGGAGGGATAGTTTGCGCGGTAAGCGCTGACATTCTTGCTGCCGTCAATGGAAATGGCATTGCCCTCGCCCGCAGGCGCAAGCCCGTAGCCGTCCATGATAATGATCGCGCAAGTAGGTTTCATTGTGATATACTCCTTATAACAGCTCTTTGCGAAGTTTCATGCCGCCCATGCCGCCCTTATCATATTTGACGATGGTGGCAAAGTCCGCCGCTTTCAGCGAAGCGCCGCCGATGAGACCGCCATCGATATCGGGCATTGACATGAGAAGCCGATAATTATCCGCATTCATCGATCCGCCGTACTGGATGCGCAGCGCATTCGCCTGATCCTTGCCGAAAATGCCTGCGCACGTCCTGCGGATGAAGCGGATGGTCGAGTTCGCTTGCTCGCAGCTCGCCGTTCTGCCCGTGCCGATCGCCCAGACAGGTTCGTATGCGATGACGATGTTTGTCAGATCTTCGATTCCTGCAAGTCCTTCGCGTACCTGACGGGAGAGAACTTCCTCCGTCTTGCCTGCCTCGCGTTCTTCCAGCGTTTCGCCGACGCAGACGATGGGCTTGAGTCCCGCGCGGAGCGCGGCGATTGTGCGCTTGTTGACCGTCTCATCCGTTTCCCCGAAGTATTGGCGGCGTTCGCTGTGTCCGATGATGACGTATTCCACGCCGTACTCGAGCAGCATGGAGGCAGAGATCTCGCCCGTGTACGCGCCCTTGGGTGCATAGTGGACGTTCTGCGCGCCGAGCTTTATGTTGCTGCCCGCGATCGCTTCCGCGACGGCGGGGATGTCGATGGCGGGAACGCATACGACGACCTCGCATTTTGCATCCGCGACGAGGGGCTTGAGCGCATTGACGAGTGCGACGCCCTCCCTGGCGGTGTTGTTCATTTTCCAGTTGCCTGCGATGATGGGGGTTCTGTAGACCATATTTCACTCCTTGAGATTATTGATGTCATTTTTGTGTGGATCGAATGTTCCGATCTGATTCATTACTCAGTATATCCCGGGCTGAGAAAATCATCGGCCGGACGCATCCGATCGGGACGAAAACGGCGCCTCCCCCCGGATCTCACCGTCTGCCCGCGAAAGCGGGACGGCGTCCTGCCGTCCCGCCGGGACTGTGCTTTTAGTTCTTGTCGTTCAGGCACGCGATGCCGGGGAGCACCTTGCCCTCGAACAGTTCGAGGGAAGCGCCGCCGCCCGTCGAAATGTGCGTGACCTTGTCGGCAAAGCCGAGCTGCGCGCATGCCGCCGCAGAGTCGCCGCCGCCGACGATGGTCGTCGCACCCTTGGCGTCTGCCAGAGCCTGCGCGACTGCGATCGTGCCCGCCGCGAGAATGGGGTTCTCAAACACGCCCATGGGGCCGTTCCAGATGACCGTCTTAGCCGACTTGATCTTGTCTGCAAACAGTTCGCGCGTCTTGGGGCCGATGTCCAGACCCATCATGTCCGCAGGGATCTCCGTGGAGGGGACCACGCTCGTCTCGATGGGAGCGTCGATGGGGTCGGGGAAATCCTTGGTGATGACGGTATCGATGGGCAGAAGCAGCTCCTTGCCCATGTCCTTCGCCTTCTGCAACATTTCCTTGCAGTAGTCGATCTTCTCGTCGTCCACGAGAGAGGTGCCGACCGAGCCGCCCTTCGCCTTGAGGAAGGTGTATGCCATACCGCCGCCGATGATGAGCGTATCGCACTTTTCCAGCAGGTTGTTGATGACGCCCAGCTTGTCCGCGACCTTCGCACCGCCGAGGATGGCGACGAAGGGATGCACGGGATGTTCGAGCGCGTCTGCCATGACGGTCAGTTCCTTTTCGATGAGGAAGCCGCAGACGGCAGTCTTGACAAGGCCGTACTCGACGATCGCCGCGGTGGATGCGTGCGAGCGGTGTGCGGTGCCGAACGCGTCGTTGACGTAAATATCGCAGTAGGAAGCGAGCTTCTTGCAGAACTCGAGGTCCTTCTTCTCCTCCTCCCAGTGGAAGCGGAGATTTTCAAGGAGCACGCATTCGCCCTCCTTGGATGCGGCGACCTTTGCCTGTGCGTCGGGACCGACGACGTCGTGCGCGAACGTGACCTTGCCTACGAGCAGCTCGTTGAGGCGCTTTGCGACGGGCTCGAGGGTGAGCTTCTTGGGTTCATCCTTCTTCGCCTTCTCAATGATCGCCTGCTTTGCGGCTGCGCGCTCCTCTTCGGGCAGGGCGTCGATCTTCTTCTGATCTTTCTTCGTGAGCTTGACTTCATCGGAGAGGATGGAGTGAGGCTTGCCCATGTGCGAGCAGAGGATGACCTTTGCACCGTGCTCCATCAGATATTTGATGGTGGGAAGTGCGCCGATGATGCGGTTTTCGTCGGTGATGACGCCGTCCTTCATGGGGACGTTGAAGTCGCAGCGGACGAGGACGCGCTTGCCCTTCCAATCCTTGATGTCTTTGACAGTCATTTTGTTCATAGTAAACCGATCTCCTTATCGATATTTTTTACCATATTCTATTGTAATGCTTTTGGGAGAATTTGTCAATA
>CALVWM010000110.1 GCA_944367185.1 uncultured Clostridia bacterium
TGCGCTGCTGTTCGGCTCGTTTGAAAACCTCGGCGGCAATGCCGTGCAGGCGGGCGTCGTTGCGGCGTACGGCGAGGGCCCCGCTCTGCTCATCGGACTCATCGCGGAGATCGTTCTGACGTTCGCCTTCGTGCTCGCCGTCCTCGGCGTGACCTCCAAGACGGACAACAAGACTGTGACGGGCATCGTCATCGGGCTTTCGCTGACGCTCGTCCACCTTTTGGGCATCCGTCTGACGGGTACGTCCGTCAACCCCGCGCGCTCCATCGGGCCCGCATTGTGGCAGATGATCGGCGGCGATTTCACCGCGATCTCGCAGATCTGGATCTTCATCGTCGGCCCCGTCGTCGGTGCGGTCGCCGCGGCGCTGCTCTACCGCTATCTCGAGGGCAAGAAGCAGGGAAAGGCCGAGAGCGCCGAAACGACTGAGAGCGCTGCAAAAGAGGCTTCCGAGGAGAACTGACCGGCGCACCCGAAGCGGACCGGCGCATCAAAATATGAACGGATAAAATATGTTATTCTGTGGGCGGCGTTTCGCGATGCGAAACGCCGCCCTTCATTTTCGCATAGAAATTTTTGGTCGGCGCATAATGACAATATACGGAGGTTTCTATGAAAGCAACGGGAATTGTGAGAAGGATCGACGAGCTCGGGCGCGTCGTCATTCCCAAGGAGATACGAAGGACTTTGCGCATCCGCGAGGGCGATCCTCTGGAACTTTTCACCGATCGGGACGAGCTCATGCTCAAAAAGTATTCGCCCATCGCGTCGGTGGAGCGCTTTTCGGAGGGCACGGCAAAGTCGCTGCACGATCAGAGCGGATTTTTGGCGGCGATCTGCGATACGGACAACGTCCTGCACGCCGCGGGCGCGGGCAAGAAGGGGCTCTTAGGGCACGCCGTTTCGGACGCGCTCACCGACCTCATGGCATCGCGCTCCAGCCATGTGGCGAGCCTTGCGGAGGGCGGCAATATCCTGCCCGTCGTCAGGGATGCGGAATGTGGTTACACGGCGCAGCTCATTGTGCCCATCGTCGCGGGCGGAGACTGCCTCGGCGCGGTCATGCTGCTGTCTGAAGAGACGGGCGCCGTGATGGAGGCGTCCTGCGTCAAGCTCGCCCGCCTCACGGCGGACATCATCGCCAGCCAGTTTGACTGAGCCCGCCCGCAAAGGGACGCGCATGGGGCTCTTGGGCGAAAAATTGCGAAACGGTCGCAGAAATCGTGACCGGGTCAGGCGAGAGGGGGAGGCGTGAAGAAGAATTTCGGGCATTTTCTCAAAAACGCGGCGGTCGTCTCCCTGGGCGGGCTTGCCGCCAAGGCGATCGGCGTTGTTTACCGCATTCCGCTCGCAAACATGCTGGGCGGGTACGGCGCGGGACTGTATCAGATGGCGTATCCGCTCTTTTGCCTGATGCTCACCTTTTCCTCGGTCGGCATCCCGGCGGTCGTCGCGCGCGCGGTCGCGGCGGAGTGCGCCGCGGGGCGGAGCGGACAGTCCGTCCTGCGCGCCGCCCTGAAGCTGTTCGCCCTTTTGGGGCTGGGCGGGGCGGCGATGTTGGGCGCGCTCGCCCTGCCGGTCTCTGCGCTGCAGGGCGAGCGCGCCCTCGCGCAGTGCTATCTCGCCCTTGCCCCCGCCGTCCTGTTCGTCGCGCTTATCGCGGTCCTCAGGGGATACTGGCAGGGCAGGGGCGTCATGTCGCCCACGGCGCTCTCCGAGGTCGTCGAGCAGGGCGTCAAAGTGGGGGCGGGGTTGCTCTTTGCCGCGCGGTTTCCCGATCCCGTTTCAGCCGCGCGCGGCGCATTGTTTGCCGTGACGGTCTCCGAAGCCGTCGCGCTTCTTTTTCTGCTGCTCTTCCCACGGGAAAAGGAGCGCTTTCTTCGCGTGCGGCGCACGGAAACGGGTACGCTGCTGTTCGCGGCGCTGCCCGTCATGGCGTCCGCGGCGCTGCTGCCCCTTTCGCAGATGCTGGACAGCGTGCTCATCGTGCGCCTGCTTGCCCGCCATACTTCGCGCGCCGTGTCTCTCTACGGGCTGTTTGCGGGGAGCGCCTTATCCCTCGTCAATCTCCCGGCGACGCTCTGCTCCGGGCTCGCCGCCGCGTCCGTGCCGTCCATCGCTGCCTGCTTCGCCGGGGGAGAGCGTGAAAAGGGACGGGAGCGCGCCATGACGGCGCTTTTGCTGTGTCTGGGGCTGGCCCTTCCCTGTGCCGTAGTGCTGTTTGCCTTTGCGCCGCTTGCCGTGCGCCTTCTCTATCCCGCGCTCCCGGCGGGGGATGCGGCGCTGCTCGTCAGGTTACTGCGCCTGAGCAGCGTGTCCGCGGCGACGCTCGCCGCCGTCGATCTCCTCGCCGCCTGCCTCACCGCCATGGGGCTTGCAAAGCGCGCTGCGCTCTCCATGCTTCTCGCCGTGCTCGTCAAGGCAGGGCTGCAGCTGCTGCTCGTCGGCAATGCGTCCTACGGCATCCTCGGCGCGGCGGTCGCCGCCAACGGCTGCTATTTGGTTGCCTTTTTCCTCGATTTGTTTTATACTGTAAAGGATAAAAAATCACAGAAAAGGATGGGACAACATGATCACGATCATCGGTCTCGGGGCAGAGAGGGGGGACGTGACGAAGCGCGCGCTCGACGCGCTCGCGAAGGCGGACCGCGTCCTCGTGCGCACGGCGGCGCATCCGTCGGTACAGAGCCTGGAGGAGGCGGGCATCCCGTTTGAGACGCTGGACGCGTTCTACGAGCGCTGCCGCACCTATGAGACGCTTACCCGCGCCATCGTGCGCGAAGTGCGCCGTGCTGGCAAAACCGGAAACGTTTGCTACTGCGTGGACGGCAGCGTCACGGAGGACGGCGCTGCAAGGGTGCTCGCAACGGGCAGGACGGCTGTCATCGACGGTGTCTCCAAGGCGTCCGCCGCGGCGGCGCGCGCGGGTGTGTTCGGGGCATATGCCGCCATGTCTGCGTATGAGGCGGCGGAGCGCGAGCTGACGGCGCCCCTTGTATTATACGATCTCGCCGACCGTTCGCTTGCGTCCGACGTCAAACTCACGCTTGCCGAGCGCTTCGGCGATGAGGCGGACGTCGCCCTCGTCGCGGGCGGCAAGGTCAAAAAAATCAAGCTCTATGAGCTGGACCGTCAGAAAAATTACACCGCGGACACGGCGCTCGTTTTATATGACGTGCCTCTGCTGCAAAAAAAGCGGTTCGACTTATACGACCTGCTCGCCATTCTGCGCCGCCTGCGCGCGCCCGACGGCTGCCCGTGGGACAGGGTGCAGACGCACGAGAGCATCCGCATCAACTGCCTGGAGGAGTCGTACGAGCTCGTGGACGCCATCGACCTCGACGATCCCGATAAGATGTGCGAGGAGGCGGGCGACGTCATGATGCAGGCGGCGTTCCATACCCTCATCGAGGAAGAGCGCGGGCATTTCACGATGACGGACGTCATCAGCGGCACC
>CALVWM010000111.1 GCA_944367185.1 uncultured Clostridia bacterium
ATTTCCTTGCCCCGATTATAGCATAACGTCCGCATGATTGCAAGATTTGCCTGCAAATTGCTTGCAAAATCAGACATACTTCTTACCAATCGATACATAAAAAAACGATTGCGCGGCGCGCCGTACGGCGCGCCGCGCAATCGTATTCCGAGCGCTTTTCATCTGCCGAATTTATGTTTGACGTTGAGTCTTGCGAGCGCGCGCGCGAGGCGCGCCTGTGCGGCGTGGTATTCCTCGATGCTCCGCCTTTGCAGCAACGCCTCCTTCGCCTCGTCGGCGGCGCGGCGCTGACGCACTTCGTCCACCTCTTCGGGACGGAGTGCGGAATCCACCAGAACGAGGACTTCCCCGTTTTCGATCTTCATGATGCCCGAAGCGACGGCGGCAGGGTGCGTCTCGCCGTCGGGCGTGCGATAGGTGAGCGTGCCGGGGACGATCGCGCAGATGGTGTTGCAGTGCCCTGCCTGCACGCCGTACTGACCGTCCAGCGTGGGAACGACGAGCGATTCACATTCCCCCTCATAGAAGGGGCTGTCCGCCGCCAGAACATGCAGAGGAAAATTCATACCTCGCCTTCCTTGATGCGCTTTGCCTTGGCGTACACGTCATCCAGCGTGCCGACATTGAAGAATGCCGCTTCGGGCAGGTCGTCCGTCTCGCCCGAGACGATCGCCTTAAAACCGCGCAGCGTCTCCTTGATGGGGACATACACGCCCGGCACGCCCGTGAATTTTTCCGCCACGAACATGGGCTGAGACAAAAAGCGCTGCACCTTTCTCGCGCGGTAGACGATGGTCTTGTCCGCCTCGCTGAGCTCGTCCATGCCGAGGATGGCGATGATGTCCTGGAGTTCCCTGTACTTTTGCAGCGTCTCCTGTACGCTGCGGGCGACATTGTAGTGCTCCTGTCCCACGACGTCCGCCTCGAGGATGCGCGACGTGGACTCCAGCGGGTCGACGGCGGGATAGATGCCCTGCTCGGCGATGCGGCGGGAAAGGACCGTCGTTGCATCGAGGTGAGAAAAGGTCGTTGCGGGCGCGGGGTCGGTCAGGTCATCCGCGGGAACGTACACCGCCTGCACGCTGGTGACGGAGCCGCTGCGCGTCGAGGCGATGCGCTCCTGCAGCGCGCCCATCTCCTGCGCAAGCGTGGGCTGATAGCCGACCGCCGAGGGCATGCGCCCCAGGAGCGTGGAGACCTCGCTGCCGGCCTGTACGAAGCGGAAGATGTTGTCAATGAACAACAGCACGTCCTTGTTCTCGCGGTCGCGGAAGTACTCCGCCATCGTCAGTCCCGTGAGCGCGACGCGCATTCTCACGCCGGGCGCCTCGTTCATCTGCCCGAACACGAGCGCCGTCTTTTCGCTGACGCCGCTCTCGTTCATCTCCGTCCACAGATCGTTGCCCTCGCGGCTTCTCTCCCCGACGCCCGTGAAGATGGAATATCCCCCGTGCTCGACGGCGATGTTGTGGATGAGTTCCTGAATGAGCACCGTCTTGCCGACGCCCGCGCCGCCGAACAGGCCGATCTTGCCGCCCTTGGAATAGGGCTCCAGAAGGTCGACGACTTTGATGCCCGTCTCCAGCACTTCGACGGCGGGAGACTGCTCCTCAAACGAGGGGGCTTTGCGGTGGATCTCCCAGCGCTCCTGCGCATTGACTTCGCCCTTGCCGTCGATCGGCTCGCCGAGGACGTTGAACATCCTGCCCAGCGTCGCCTCGCTCACGGGAACGCGGATGCCGCAGCCGTCCGCCGTCACCTCCATGCCGCGGCGCAGCCCCTCGCTGCCCGCGAGCATGATACACCTGACTGCATCGCCCTCGATATGGCGGGCGACTTCCATGACGCGCGTCTCGCCGTCCACCTGCACGCGCAGCGCCTCCCGCAGACGGGGCAGTCCCTTTTCAAATGCGACGTCCACGACCGATCCCGCGACGCGCACGATATGTCCGATATTCACTTATGACCCTCCCGATCTCGCTGCGCCTGCGCACCCGCCGAGATCTCCGTGATCTCCTGCGTGATCGCGCCCTGACGCACATGGTTATAGCGCATCTGCAATTCATCGAGAATTTTCTGCGCATTGCGGTTCGCCGCGTCCATGGCGGTCATGCGGGCGTTCTGCTCGCAGCAGAAGCTGTCTACCAGCGCGCTGTAAATATACCCCGTCAGATAGCTGGGGATGATGTTGTCCAGTACCTCGCCGACCGAGGGCAGGAACTCAAAGGGCGCATGCTCCTCCTTTGCCGCACCCGCCGAAGAGAACTGCGCGCGGTGAAAGGGCAGAAGCCTCGTGACGCGCACCTGCGCGTCCAGTCCCTTGCCGAGGTCTGTATAAATAATGAAGATCTTTTTCAGACTTCCCGAATCGTACGCTTCGAGCAGGACGTTCGCGATCTCCCGCGCGCGGTGCAGCGTGGGATTTTGCGCCGTATAGAGAAAGCTGCGGCGGATGGGGATCTCATGCCGCAGGCAATGCTGCCGCCCGTATTCGCCGACGACGAAGAACTCCGCCGCCCCGTTGAGTTCAACGGACAGCTCATGCGCCGCCTTGATGACGTTCTGATTGTACGCGCCCGCAAGCCCCTTGTCCGCCGTCACGACCAGACAGCCGACGGGCCCGTCCAGCTTCTTTTCTCCCTGCGGGGGATAAAAGTACCGGTTCTCGACGCGCTCGTCGGTGCGGAAGATGCGCTTGATCTCCGCCTGTACCGCGTTGAAATAGGGGCGCGTGCGGCTTAAATCCTCGCGCGCCTTGCGCATCTTCGCCGACGCGATGAGGTACATGGCGTTGGTGATCTTCTGCGTATTCCTGACACTCGCCATGCGGACCTTCAGCTCCTTGACGCCCGGCATTACGCGCCCTCCCTGCGGGAGCGGTACACTTTGAGGAACTGCTCCGAAAGCGACTCGATCTTTGCCTTCTGCTCGTCGGAGAGCTGCCCCGTCTCGTCGATCGAGAGGCACACCTCCGCCGCGCCGTGCTCGAACCAGTCGAGCATCTCCTCGCGGAAGTCGCGGATCTCGTCGCGCGGGACGTCCTGCATGACGCGGTGCATCGCCGCGACAAGCGTGACGACCTGCCGCGAACGGGACATCGGGTGGTACTGCGGCTGACGCAGAAGGCGCATCAGTCCCTGCCCGTAGGAGAGCTGGGCGCGCGTCGTCTCGTCCAGATCGGAGGCGAACTGCATGAACACCTCGATCTCGCGGTACTGCGCCAGATCGAGGCGGAGCGTGCCGGCGGCGCGCTTCATCGCCTT
>CALVWM010000112.1 GCA_944367185.1 uncultured Clostridia bacterium
TTCGCGGGCGAGTGTCAGGCGGGCATGCGGTACCAACTTACGGCAAAAGCTGCGATGAAGCAGGGCTATGAGGTCCTTGCGGACACCATCCGAACGATCGCAAAGAATGAGACAAATCACGCGAGGGTATTTTTTGAAGCGCTGCTTCAGAATGCGGGAAGCTGCGACGATGTGCACATCGACGCGCACTACCCCTTCCATGCGGGAACGCTGGAGGACAACCTTCGCTTTGCGGCGATGGATGAGGAGTCCGAGGCGGAGGAGTTGTATCCCTCCTTTGCCAGGATCGCGCGCGAGGAGGGGTTTGGGCAAATCGCGCTCAAATTCGAACAGATCGCGAAGGTGGAGAGCCATCATCGGGTCATCTTCAACTATCTGTATGAGGCGTTCAAGGACGGCTCCCTCTACAGCGCGGACAGACCGATGCTGTGGGTCTGCAGCGAGTGCGGATACATGCACACGTCAAAGGACGCATGGAATATCTGTCCGCTGTGCGGCGCGTCCCAGGGAGAAGTCGAAATCCATCTCCCCTACGCAAAGGATCACCTCTGAAAGACGTCCGTCTCAGAGGTCGATCAAGGAGGAAAAACGATGAAGAAGACGAACAACAAGACTTCGAGCGGCGCGCAGAACGCGCAGAATGCGAAGAACGCAAAGAATTCGCAGAACGCGAAGAACAGCGGCAGCAATGAAACGCAAAACTGCGACCGATAAGCGCTCCCTTCAAAAGGGCGCGGACATGAAGTCGGAAGAGGACGTCCTCGGCAGCTATACGGGCATCTGTACGGAAAATCGTTATGAGCAGCCCGTGCAGGACGCGGACGATCTCTGAACAAACGGGGCGGGTGACCGCCCCGTTAAATTTTGCAAAACGCGGTTGTACGCCGCGTTTTTGTGGTATATTTCTAACGTACGGGGCGCCGTGACGGCGCCGGGTGGGATCGTTCACTCACCTTTCACAAGATTATAATGCAAATGAACAAAAACCGGAGTTATAATTGTCAAGAACTGACAAAGTAGAGGTGGCAGACATGAAAAAGAGTTGGACGGCTGCGCTTGCCTGCGTCATGGCAGGCGCCTTGACGGTCGGACTTGCGGGATGCAATGTCGCTTCCGCGCCCGACGACAGTTCTTCCTCCTCGGCAGGGGTGGAGAGCGGGATGTACAGCTCGGTACAGGAGTTTCTCGCCGCGCAGGAGACGCCCTCGACCTATGAGCGGCGCCTGTACGAGGAGGCGGTCGCGGACGGCTATGAGGGAAGCTACTATGATTTCCTCGCGGGGATGAGTTTTACGGACGATACCGCGTATATCAACCGCGCCGTCAATTCGGTCGTGGAGATCACGGTCACGTTCACGATCAACAATGTCAAGCGGGAGAGCGCAGGCTCGGGCGTCATCTTCTGGCTGGATAAAGAGGCGGGCGATGCGTATATCGTCACCAACTATCACGTCATTGCGACCTATCTGAGTACGGGCTTCGGTCCCTGGGGCACGCATTCCTCTACGACGGACTGGTCGAGCATCTATCTGACGACGTACAGCGGGCAGACCGTCCGCTCGGAGGACGTCTCGCTCGTCGTCGGAGACAATACGGATACCGACCTTGCCGTCCTCAAAGTAACGGGCTCGGACGAACTCAAAGAGAGCGACGCCGTTGCCGCGACCATGGCAGAGACGTCCGTCGGCGAGACGGTGTATGCGATCGGCAATGCAAACGGTGAGGGAACATCCGTCACGAAGGGCGTTGTGTCGGTGCTGTCCGAGGAGATCACGGTCACGGCGGCGGATAATTACAGCACGGTCAGCTTCAATGCCATGCGTACAGATGCCGCGGTCAATCAGGGCAATTCGGGCGGCGGGCTGTTCAATGCCCGCGGCGAACTGGTCGGCATTGTGTCCGCGCGGCAGCTGACCTCGTCCACGGGCGTTGATATCGACGGCTTCGGCTTTGCGATCCCCGCGCCGGACGTCAACGCCTGGCTGGGGGAGATGCAGACGCAGTACGATGTCCCCGCCCTGCAGACGTCGGAAGACACTTCGCCGGCGGGGACGTCATCGGTCGCCTCGTCCGCTGCAGGCGCTGTGGCAAACAGCGTCGTCGCGATCGAGACGGACAGCGCCGCAGGGTCCGGGGTCATCTGGTCTCTGGATGAAGCAGAGGGGGATGCCGTCATCGTCACCAATTACCATGTCGTCTATTCCACGGAACAGGACGGCATCAGCGATGCGATCAGCGTCTATCTCTACGGCGATGCGAGCGCGACGCCGATCGAAGCGGAATATGTCGGCGGCGTACAGTCGGAGGACCTCGCCGTCATCCGCGTCGAAGATTGTGCGCTTTTGGAGAAATACGGCTGCGAGGCGGTCAGATGCGCCGATTCCGACTCCCTGACGCTGGGCGAGGATGTCTATGCCGTCGGCAATGCCGCGGGCGAGGGGATCTCGGTCACGGCGGGCGTCGTGTCCGTGCTGTATGAGGACATTGTCGTGTCCTCGGCGGACGGCAGGAGCGCCGTCTCGATCAACGGGATCCGCACGGATGCGGCGGTCAATCACGGCAATTCGGGCGGCGGATTGTTCAACGAGCTGGGCGAGTTCATCGGAATCGTCTCGGCGCGCTCGGACGAGGACGGCGTCATCGGATTCGGGTACGCCATCGGTTCTAACCATGTCGCAGCCGTTGCGGAGAACATCCTCTGGCAGGCAGAGAACGGAGAGCAGTCGGCAAGCTGCGCGACGCTCGGTATCACGATCCTCGCCGAAGCTTCGAACAGGGTGTTCAACGAGCAGACGGGCAAGGTCTATTCGGAAGAGAAGGTCGTTGTGCAGTCTCTCACGAGCGGCAGCCTTGCCGACCGCATGGGCATGGACGTCAACGATACGCTGCTTGCTGCGCGCATCGACCGTGACGGACAGATGGTGCGCGCGGTCTCGATTACCACGCGCGAAAAACTTCCCACGCTGCTCTATGAGTTGCGCGAGGGCGACACGCTCACCCTTCTCATCTCGCGCGGCGGCGAGGCACGGGAATTGACCGTGACGTTGGAAGCAAGTGATTTCCAGACGCGGGCATGAAATTAAAGTGAAAAACAGGGACGGTGCGTTGCCGTCCCTGTTTTTTGTGTAAAGACGCGGCGCTGTATCGCTCGTAACGGAGCAGAAAAGCAGAGCCTGCGCCCGCTGCGCGGTGCTCGGCGTGCTTCGCAACGACCCGCCCAAATCAGCTTGGGAAGCTGTTTCCTGAAA
>CALVWM010000113.1 GCA_944367185.1 uncultured Clostridia bacterium
CCGTACGCGACGGGCATGAACGCATAGCAGAGCGCGACGTACAGCGCGGCGATGACGCCCGCGCGGCAGATGCGCTTAGTGGTGAAAATTTCCTTGAACATGAAAAAACCTCGGTTTTTTTATTCGGAAGTGTTGACCGAAAACCTTCCGTGCGTCCTATGATAGCAAATTCTGTCGCCGTCGTCAACAATTTTTGTGACAGGATACGCCGATTTTCTCACGCGCGTGCGCGGGACGCAGGGAACGGGGCTTGCGCCGCTGTTTTGGCGCAGCGTCAGCGCAGGTCGCGCGTCGGGCGAAAGGCGATCAGCCAGAAGAAAAGCCACAACGCCGCCACGCCCGCAAGGGACAACAGAGACCGGTATATAACGGTGTTTCCTGCCGTGATGAGTGCCAGAAGGTCAATACCCGTGAGCGCATACAGGCACGCGCTCAGTCCGTAGGCGATCAGCACCGCACATAAAAAGATGGTCGTCAGTTTCATGTCCACAGTTTGCGCAATGCGTGGAAATTTAGGCTCAGAAAATTGGGCGCGACAATTTCGGTGTGACAATTTCGGCGCGGAAGGGGACATCCGGCGACGATCGGTAAGTGCGCGGCGGCGTTCCCCCGGGAGCGCCGCCGCGCGATCAGCTTTTGCGCGTTTCGCGCTCTGTCACGCCGCGCGAATGTCACGATTTGTTCAGGAGATCGAGGACGAGCAGTTTGAGGTGCGCGCGCTCCCGATCGGAAAGTCCGCTCAGATCGAGGGCGTCCTTTTCGTCGCGGCACAAAAGATAGTCCGTCGTGACGCGGAAGTAATCCGCAAGTTTGACAAGCATGTCAATGGACGGTTGCACGTTGTCGTTTTCCCAGTTGGAGACGCATTGCTTGCTCACATTCATCGCACCGGCAAGCTCCGCCTGACTCAACCCGAACGCCCGCCGCAATTCTCTGATCCGCTCGTTCAACATTGGCTTCTCTCCCGCAGTCTATAATTTATATACTATTATATTAGGATTACTTGACAAGTATAAAATATTAAAGTATACTAATTATGGACTTCCTGTCAAAAGTATGCGGCACGGGATCCATGGGAAGAGATCATCCTTACTCAACCATATTAGACCGCCGCGGGCGTCCTTCGGACGCCCGCGGCGGCATGTGTTTGACAAAAAAACCTGTACAGATACGGAAAAAACGCGCGGTGGCGCTCCTTTCGGAGCGCCGCCGCGCCGTCTGTGCGAAGGGCAGAACGCAACATCGCCTATGCCGTTTTGCGCGAGGGGCAGAACGTAATAACGCCGCGCCCGTGTATGCAGCCGAAAGGGCGGCGGAGCACGCAAAAAACCGGCAGAGAAAGCTTGGCGCAAAGACGGCCCGGCCGCCGCGCATCCGGCAGGAGCGGGCTACTTTGCGACCCGCTCGAAGGCGATGCGCTCGGTTCCGTCGTCCACGATGACGACGCCGCACGGGCGGAACCCGAGGGCGGTGAGCGCGCCGCGCATGGGCGCGTTGTCGCGGTGGGTGTCGATGCGCAGATCATCTGCAAACTGCGCGCAATAGTCCACGACCGTGTGCAAAAATCCGCGCCGCGTCCCGCTGCTTGCCACGCGGTGGATGACGCCGTAGGCGCGGTTCTCCGTCATCCACATGCCGTCGATGGCGGAGTAGTTCTCTTCCGTGCCCACAAAGAACACGAACGCCCCGAGGAGCGCGTCCTCCTCTTTTGACAGGTACAGCCTGCCGCGCGCGATGTCCTCTTCGATGAGAGCGCGGGGCGGGTAGCTGTCCTTCCACTGGTCATAATTTCCCGCCGCCTTCATGCGCCCGCGCGCCGCGGCATATAGTGACTCCAGCGCGGGAAGGTCGCGCATCGTTGCCTGAATGATCATACTTCCTCACAGAATATTTTCCAGCACCAGCCGATCGAAGGGCACTTCCTCCATAAAGTCGGACTTGCGGAAAATGACGTGGTTGAATTTAGCATAGTTGAAGATATGCGGCTTCAAAAGGACGGGCGTCGGGACGTCGAGCGCGCCGCAGATGTCCGCAAGATAGGTAAAGAACGCCGAATAGGTGAAGCGCTCCTCCTTTTCGTACGTCATCTGCCCGACGATATGCCCGTCCTTCAAGACTTTTGCCCAAATGCGAAACATACCCGTATTATACGAAATTTCCCCGAAAAAAGCAAATATATTTGACTTGAAAAGCCGTGCGCGGTATAATAGGAAATACAGCCCCGCCGCCCGTCGGCGGCAAACGGGCACAAAAGGGAGGAAAGCACGCTATGAACAAGCTGGAGCGGGACATTCTCGACATTCTTTCGGACGACTGCCGCATGGACGCGGCGCAGATCGCCGTCATGCTGGGCGCGGACGAGGCGGAAGTCCGCAGCGCCGTGCGCAACATGGAGAGCCGCGGCACGATCGTCAAATATACCGCCATCGCCAACCTCGACGAAGAGGAGGACGAGTGCGTGGAGGCGCTCATCGAAGTCAAGATCGCGCCCCGCAGCGGGTCGGGTTTTGACGGCGTCGCCGAGGAGATCGCCGAGCACGAGGAAGTCAAGACGCTCTACCTCATGAGCGGCGCGTACGACTTTCTCGTCATCGTCAAGGCGGGCTCCATCAAGTCGGTCGCGCGCTTTGTCTCGGAGTGTATCTCCACGTTTGACTGCGTGCTGTCCACCGCGACGCACTTCATTCTCAAAAAGTATAAGATCGAGGGAGCTTTGACCGTCCGCAAGGACAAGATGCGGAGGATCCCCGTACACGCATGAGGGACTTTCTCACCGAGCGCGCCAAGCAGCTCAAGCCCAGCGGCATCCGCAAGTACTTCGACATCCTCGATACCCTGCCCAACGCCATCTCCCTCGGCGTGGGCGAGCCGGACTTTGTCACGCCGTGGGACATCCGCAGCGCGGGCATCCGCTCGCTGCAAAAGGGGTACACCTCCTATACGGGCAACCGCGGGCTTCCCGAGCTTCGGCAGCTCATCTCGCGCTATCTTGCCGAGCGCTTTCAGGCGGACTATCCCGCCGACCGCATCATCATCACCGTCGGCGCGAGCGAGGGCATCGACCTTGCCCTTCGCACGACGTGCGAGGAGGGGGACGAAGTGCTCGTCCCCGATCCCGCGTACGTCTCCTACGC
>CALVWM010000114.1 GCA_944367185.1 uncultured Clostridia bacterium
ATAGCTAATGAAGATGAATGGGCAATATTATTGATTCGATAGCAATTTGTATAGTTATACCAAATTTGATATTATTTCTTGTGTTATAGAAGTACTATATAAATTACGAGCAGTTGATTGTATCCTTTATCAAAAATGAGCGGAGCGATACAATAATTGTCTTGACTGTTTCAAGGGCACATTATGTTTTTTAATTATATGTTTTTTCACTAAGGCAAATTCCGATCTATGGGGTCGTCGACTGAATATGATGTTATGGAATGGGCATCCTCTTCATGGCCGCTTCCGGTGGGGCGCAGGATCATACTGCCGTCAGGATAATTTTTTTGATTTTTGTGGTCAAAACAGTTGACAGACAAGCGGAGGGGTGCTATACTATTCATGAACATTTGAAGAAGTATTCAAATATAAGGAGGCGGGCAGATGGCAGATACCAATGGAATGGATATGATCCGCAGCCGGCTTCCCGACGATGAGACCTTGTATGAACTTGCAAACCTCTTCAAAATGTTCGGCGATCCCACCAGGGTGAAGATTTTAAGCTGTCTGCAGATGCGCGACATGTGCGTCGGCGAACTGGCGCAGGCTCTGGACATGACGGACTCGGCGGTTTCCCACCAGCTGCGCGTTCTGCGCACCGCTAAACTTGTCAAGGGCACCAAAGAGGGCAAAGAGGTCAAATATTCCCTCGACGACGACCACGTCACCAAGATTTTGGAGTACGGCTTGACGCACGTCAATGAGGAAAAATAACTGAAATGACGGGGCTTGTCCCTGTTTTTTCAGAGGACATATTTGAATAATTGCTCAAAAAAGCAAGCAAACAAATTATTTATGACAGATCACTCCGCGATGCGGAGGAGCAATACAATGAAAATTTCGGAGGCAAAATCATGAAAAAGAACTACAAACTCGAAGACCTGGACTGCGCAAACTGTGCCGCAAAGATGGAGCGTGCCGTTGCCAAGATCGACGGCGTCAATTCGGTCAGCATCAGCTTCATGGCGCAGCGCATGGCGATCGAAGCGGACGATGCGCGTTTTGAGGAGATCATGGATCAGGTCGTCAAGACCTGCAAAAAGGTAGAGCCTGACTGCAGGATCATCAGATAATTATTTTTGTCGGGCGAGGCTGTTATGAAAAAATCTTCTATGAGCCGAAAGGAAAAGCGGACGCTTGTGCGCATCCTTGTCGCGCTCGGGCTCTTTCTCATTGTATTTATCACGGATAAGGTGATCGAGGGGGGATTGGGCGGCGTATTCTCCGGCCCTGCCGCGTGGGTATTCCCGTTTTGTCTGTACCTTTTCATCTATCTGATCATCGGCTACGACGTCCTTTGGAAGGCGATTCGCAACATTGCGCACGGGCAGGTGTTCGACGAAAACTTCCTGATGTGCGTTGCGACGCTGGGCGCCTTCGCGCTCGCCATCTACCGCGGCGTCACGGGACAGGAGATCGAGGGCTTTGACGAAGCCTGCGCCGTGCTGCTCTTCTACCAGGTGGGCGAGTGGTTCCAGAGCTATGCCACGGGCAAATCACGCAAGTCCATCGCGGGACTCATGGATATCCGCCCCGACTATGCGAATATCGTGCGCGGGGACGGCTCCGTGGAAACCGTGGACCCCTCCGAAGTCAAGGTGGGCGATACCATTCTCATCAACCCCGGCGAAAAGGTCCCGCTGGACGGCATGATCGTCAAGGGCGCATCCACGCTGGATACCAAGGCACTCACGGGCGAATCGCTCCCCCGCGAGGCAGAGGCGGGCGGCGAAGTCATCAGCGGCTGCGTCAACCTGACCTCCCAGCTCGAAGTGCGCGTGACGAAGGAGTTCTACGACTCCACCGTCTCCAAGATCCTCGAATTGGTGGAGAACGCCTCCGAGCAGAAGTCCAGGGCGGAGAACTTTATCACCAAATTTGCAAAATACTACACGCCCATCGTGTGCGGCGTGGCGCTGCTGCTCGCCGTCATCCCCGGGCTCATCACGATGGACTGGTCGACTTGGGTCTACCGCGCGCTCAGCTTCCTTGTCGTGTCCTGCCCGTGCGCACTCGTCATCTCTATCCCGCTCTCCTTCTTTGCGGGCATCGGCGCGGCGTCACGCTATGGCATCCTCGTCAAGGGCTCCAACTATCTTGAAAAGTTCAATCAGGCGAATATCTTCGTCTTTGACAAGACGGGCACGCTCACAAAGGGCAACTTTGCCGTTGCCGGGATCACCCCGGAAGCACGGGCGGACGAAATCCTTCGCCTTGCGGCAATCGCCGAGCATGACTCCAATCACCCGATCGCAAAGTCCATCGTCGCCCGCTACGGCAAAGAGACAGAGGGCGGCTATACGCTGACCAATGTCGCGGGCGCCGGCATCATCGCGCAAAAGGGCGCAGAGACCATCTGCTGCGGCAACGAAAAGCTCATGGCGCAGAACGGCATCGACTATGTGAAAGAGACGGGGCTGGGGACTGTCGTCTATGTGGCGAAGGACGGAAAATTTGTCGGCTCCCTGCTCATCGCAGACGAGATCAAGCCCGAGACCAAGCAGGTCGTCGGCGAGCTGAACGAAATGGGATGCAAGACGATCATGCTCACGGGCGACAACGAGGCGATCGCGCAGAACGTGGCGCAGGAAGTCGGGCTGACGGGCTACAAAGCGTCCCTGCTGCCGCAGAACAAGGTGGAAGAGGTGGAAAAGCTGCTCGCCCAAAAGGGGTCCAAAGATGTCCTCTGCTTTGTGGGCGACGGCATTAACGATGCGCCCGTACTCATGCGCTCGGATATCGGCATCGCGATGGGCGGCGTGGGGAGCGACGCGGCGATCGAGGCGTCCGATATCGTCCTCATGAAGGACGACTTGAAGGGCATCTCGCTTGCCAAGCGCATCGCCAAAAAGACGATGGCGATCGTCTTTCAGAATGTCGTGTTTTCCATTGCGGTCAAAGTCGCCATTCTCATCCTGTCCGCATTCGGCATCGCCAACATGTGGCTCGCGGTATTCGGCGACGTCGGCGTCGC
>CALVWM010000115.1 GCA_944367185.1 uncultured Clostridia bacterium
GAGTGGCGCGGGCGTCCCTTTACGCTCATCGACACGGGCGGCATCGAGCTCAAGAGCGAGGACACGATGTGGAAGCAGATCGCCATCCAGGCGCAGGCCGCCGTGGAGATGGCGGACGTCATCCTCTTCTTCACGGACGGCAGAGAGGGACTGACGAGCTCGGACTATGACGTCGCCGACTATCTGCGCCGCTCCAAAAAGCCCGTCGTGCTCGTCGTCAACAAGGTGGATGACTATTCGCCCGACAAGCTGTTTGAGTTCTATTCGCTCGGCCTCGGCGAGCCGATTGCCGTCTCCAGCGAGCATTCCCGCGGCGTGGGCGACGCGCTTGACGCGGCGGTCGCCTCCTTCCCGCAGGGGGAAGAGGTCGAGGACGACTCCCTGAAGATCGCCGTCGTCGGCAAGCCCAATGCGGGAAAATCCTCGCTCGTCAACCGCCTTTTGGGGCAGGAGCGCACCATCGTCACGCCCATCGCGGGGACGACGCGCGACGCCGTGGATACCCGCTTCGAGCGGGACGGCAAGAAGTACACGATCATCGATACGGCGGGCATCCGCCGCAAGCGCTCGGTGGAGGATGACGTGGAGTACTACTCCGTGCTGCGCGCCTTTGACGCGGTGCGCCGCGCCGACGTCTGCCTTCTGGTCGTGGACGCGCAGGAGGGGATCACCGAACAGGATCTTAAGATCATCGGCTATGTGCACGAGCAGGGCAAGCCCTCCGTCATCGTTATGAACAAGTGGGACGCCATTGAAAAGGACACCCATACCGTGCAGACGTTTGAAGCGGAGCTAAAGGAAGAACTGAAGTTCATGGATTATTTCCGTTCGGCGTACGTCTCGGCAAAGACGGGGCAGCGCACGGAAAAGCTGCTCACGCTCGCGCAGGAGGTGTACGATCACGCGGGCTTCCGTGTGCCGACGGGCGCGCTCAACGACCTGCTGGCTGACGCGATGCGCGTCTCGGAGCCGCCTTCCTATCTGGGGCGTCGCTTAAAGCTTTACTATGCCTCGCAGGTCGCCGTCCGTCCGCCCCTCTTCGTGCTCATGGTCAACGACGAAAAACTGCTGCACTTCTCCTACGCGCGCTATTTGGAGAACACCATCCGCAGCGCTTATGACTTCTCGGGCACGCCCATCCGTATTCAGCTGCGCAACAAAAAGGACGGCGAGTGAGCCGTTCCGTCAATAACATTCAGGATTTTTGGAGAGACATGGTATGATGCAGCTTTCCCTTGCTCAGTCGTGGTACTGGTTTGTATTGATGGCAGTCGTCTGCTACTTCATCGGCTGTTTCAATTTTGCGGTCGTCATTGCCAAGGCAAAGCACAAGGACGTGCACAAGATCGGCAGCGGCAACCCCGGCACGATGAACATGAGCCGCGAGTTTGGCCTGAAGATCGGGCTTCTCAACTTCTTGCTGGATGCCTGTAAGGGCGGCGTCGCGGCGATGATCAGCTATTTTATTTTCCGCGGCTATTACTTTGAAGGGACGCATGTGCTCGTCTCCGACTTCACGCGCTATCTGTGCGGCGTGTTTGTCATCATCGGGCACATCTGGCCTGTAACGATGAAGTTTCAGGGCGGCAAGGGCATTGCGTCGAGCATGGGACTGTTCTGGTTCTGCCTCGGCTGCGAAAACCCGTGGAACATCCTCTGGGTTCTCATCTTCCTGCTGTTCGGCATCGTCGGCTATATCGCCTTCACGGAGTGGGGGTCGATGGGGTCACTCCTTGGCGTGACGGGGCTTTCCATCTGGCAGGGGCTCATCTTCTTCTTCCGCTACTCGTCAAACGGGATGCTGGCAAACGGCTGGGTGATCACCTGCTTTATGCTGCTGCTTGCGCTCAATTTCCTGACGTGGTTTGCGCATCGGAAAAACCTCGTGCGCCTGTTTGCGGGCGAGGAACACCGTACCTCGGTCAAAAAGCTCTCCAAGGGCAAGCGAGGGACGGAGAATATGTGAAAGAGGGTATTCACGAATTTTCTCACGCAAAGGCGTGACAAAATTCCGTGATCTGAGAGGGAGGTTACGGGCACGCCATACGGGCTGACCGCACGTCTCGTGCGGGTAGCCCCCGCCCTCGGTCAAGAAATTGCCTTGCAAATGGCAATTTCTTAAGTTCGGGCATGCGCCGAAGCCGCACCGCGGCTATCGGCATTACGCACGCCCTCACCCCTCTCTTTGTGCGAGAAAGGGCTTGCAAAATAGCCTCGCACAAATTCACACCCACCCCCAAGCGCTTCCGCGCAAATTGAGGGAAAAAAGGCATAACAAGTGAAGCCTTTTTTCGCGTGATTATAACAAAAGGCGGAAAGGCGCGACTTTCCTTACGGCATAATTTATAACAAAGGGCGGGTGGTGCGCTTTTCTTGCCTCCCCTGAAAATCGAAAGCACTTATAAACTCGTAATAATATTTTTGAAGAAAGGATTTTCGCGAAAAAAACGCGCGGCGCCCATTCGGGCGCCGCGCGCTGTATTCATTGTATTTGCAGTAGGCTGCAAATTACTTTTCGATGAGGCTCTTGCCCGTCATCTCTGCGGGCACAGGAAGTCCCATGACTTCAAGAAGGGTGGGCGCGAGGTCGGCGAGGATACCGTCCTTTCTCAGCGTCGCGTTCTTGTACATCTCGGAGATGAGTACGACAGGCACGGGGTTGGTCGTGTGCGCCGTAAAGGGCGAGCCGTCCTCGTCCAGCATCTTGTCCGCGTTGCCGTGGTCAGCGGTGAGAAGCACGCTGCCGCCCATCGCAAGGATCTGGTCGACGACCTTCTTCACGCACTCGTCCACCGCGTGTACCGCCTTGACTGCCGCGGGAATGACGCCCGTGTGCCCGACCATGTCGCAGTTTGCAAAGTTCAGGATCATCGCGTCGTATTCGCCCGT
>CALVWM010000116.1 GCA_944367185.1 uncultured Clostridia bacterium
GGGTTCAAGTCCCGTCACCTCAACCAAAAAAACCGCAGAGATTTTGCTCTGCGGTTTTTTTGTTGCGACGAAACGGTACTCATGCCGCCTCTTGATTCTGCCGTACCCCCTATTTGCTGTAAAAATATTTTGGGGACTACCGAATACTGTTCCCCTTCCCAAAAGCAGAAAAGCGCGCCCCGAAAGCATTCGCTTTCGGGGCGCGCCGTCTGTTCCAAACATACTTCGAGACGGACCTGTAAGCCGGGTTCTGTCGAGCGCGGTCATTTATCTAGGCGTATCGTCGCCGATACGCTCAAGCGGTGTTCACGGCGGTATTCGGGCGGGCAACCCGTATGAATACCGCCCAACCTTGCATCGGACGGGGTTTACATGGCACGGGGCGTTACCGTCCCGTCGGTGAGCTCTTACCTCGCCTTTCCATCCTTACCGCTTTCAAAGCGGCGGTCTATTTCTGTTGCACTTTCCTTAAAGTCGCCTTCACCTGACGTTATCAGGCGTCCTGCCCTGCGATGCCCGGACTTTCCTCGTCGTACTCGGGGTACGCCGCGGCCGCGCAGTCCGCTCGAAGCGAAAGATATTATAGCACAATTTTCAAAAAAAATCTTGTATTTTTCAGGAAATATGATAGAATATTATTAGAACTTTTTTTAGTGAGGTTGCGTTATGAAGAAAACCAAGATCGTCTGCACCTTAGGGCCTGCCTCGGAGACGGAGGAGATCATCTCCGCGATGGCGGACGCGGGCATGAACGTTGCCCGCATCAACTTCTCGCACGGCACGCACGAAGAGCACGCGCAAAAGATCGCCGTCATCAAAAAAGTGCGCGCAGAAAAGAACATCCCCCTGCCCATTCTGCTGGACACCAAGGGACCGGAATTCCGCATCAAGACGTTCAAGGACGGCAAGGTCTTCTTAAAAGAGGGCGATCCCTTCACCTTCACCACAGAGGACATCGTGGGCGACGAGACACGCGTCGCCGTCTCCTACCAGGGCATCTGCGCCGATATGAACCCCGGGGACAAGATCCTTTTGAACAACGGGCTGATGGTATTTGAAGTCGTCGAAGTCAAGGCGCCCAACGTTATATGCAAGGTCGTCATCGGCGGCGAGCTCTCCAACCGCAAGTCCATGTTCTTCCCCGAAAAACAGCTCAACCTCACCTATCTTTCCGAGCAGGACAAGAGCGATCTTCTGTTTGGCATCGAGCAGCAGGTGGACTTTGTGGCATGCTCCTTCGTCTCCAAGGCACAGGACATTCTGGATATCCGCCAATTCCTGCACGAGCACGGTTCGGACGATATCGACCTCATCGCAAAGATCGAAAACCGCGCGGGCGTCAACAATCTGGAGTCCATCCTGGAAGTTTCGGACGGCATCATGATCGGGCGCGGAGACATGGGCGTGGAGATCCCCTATGAGGAGCTGCCGGATATCCAAAAAACCATCATCAACGCCTGCCGCATGGCGGGCAAGCGCTGCATCACGGCGACGGAGATGCTGGAGTCCATGATCAAGCAGCCCCGCCCGACGCGTGCGGAGATCTCCGACGTCGCAAACGCCGTGTACGACGGTTCGAGCGCGGTCATGCTCTCGGGCGAGACGGCGGCGGGACTCTATCCCGTACAGGCGGTCGCGGCAATGGCGCGCATCGCCGAGCAGGCGGAGAGCAAACAGCAGTTCATTCAGACCATCGACGAAGGAAAATACCGCATCCGCGGCATTGCGGACGCCCTCTCGCACTCCGCCTGCACGCTGGCACGCGACGTCAAGGCAAAGGCGATCGTCGTATGCACCCGCACGGGCGGGACGGCAAAGATGGTCTCCCGCTTCCGTCCGATGATCGACATCATCGGCATGACGACGGACGAGCGCAGCTACAGAAAGCTCGCCCTGAGCTGGGGCGTGATGCCCGTCATGAGCGAGGAATATCACTCCGTGGACGTCCTGTTCCACTTTGCGAAGTGCGCGGCGCGCGATTCGGGGTTAGTGCAGAAGGGCGATACGATCGTCATCACAGGCGGCACGCCCAACGGCAAGAGCGGAAATTCCAACCTCATCAATATTGAGACCATATGAATCCGATACCAGGGAGGGACGGCGTTCGCCGCCCCTCCTTTATATCTTAAAGTTAGATTTGCTTCATAAAATTATCATCTGTTCTTGACGAAGATGCATAAACATGGTATAATGGTTATACAAAAATCTTATATGATCAGGGAGTTGTCATGAACAAGAAAGTTATTTCCTTACTACAGCAATACGGGCTTACCGTGACAGGAAACACTGCGTACGGGATAATGCAAGGCTATGAAACCAGTCTGCGTTCTCCCTCCCCCATGGAACAGAGCGCTTATTATATTCATGTTAATTTCTATGCGACCGACGAGAAAAAACAAGAGATCGCAGCAGAACTCGGACGTACCGGAATAAAACTGACAGCCACTCCGTCTGCATACGGCCTCACGATCTGTTTCCCTGCGGCGTTTGCAGGGACGCTGGTAAAAAATCTGCCGGTTCTTTTCGATCGTCTGATTGCGCTTTTGAAACAGAATGAGCTTCCCGGCGCGGATACATGTCCTTATGACGGAAAACCGCTCATCGAAGCAGAAAAGAAGCGCTGTTCGATCAATGGATTTTATGTGACTCTCAACAATGACTGTGTTTCCTCGATCAATCGGCAGATCGAGGAGGAAAACCGCGCCTTTGCCAATGCGCCCAACAA
>CALVWM010000117.1 GCA_944367185.1 uncultured Clostridia bacterium
GCAAAAAAGGGGACGGAGCTTCTCGTCTTTCCCGAACTCTCGCTCTCGGGCTACACCTGCGGCGATCTGTTTTTGCAGGATACGCTGCTCGACGGCTGCCTCGCGGCGCTCATGACCGTCGCCGCGGCGACGAAGGGGAAAAAGATGCTCGTCTTTGTCGGGCTTCCCGTCCGTTGCGAAGGCAAGCTCTATAACTGCGCGGCGGGCATTTCGGACGGCAAAGTGCTGGGGGTCGTTCCCAAGACCAACCTTCCCAACTACAACGAATTTTACGAAGCGCGCCACTTTGCGCGCGGCTTTGAGGGGGAAGCGTATGTTTGGCTCCCGGGCGGTGGCTTTGCGCCCATGTCCGCCAACTTCCTGTTTGCAGCGGAGGGCGTCCCCGATCTCACCGTCGCGTGCGAGATCTGCGAGGACGTGTGGGTCGCCGATCCGCCCTCTACGCGCCATGTGCGCGCGGGCGCCGTGGTCATCGTCAACCTCTCGGCCAGCAACGAGACGATCGGCAAGCGCGAATACCGCAAGACGCTGCTTGCGGCGCAGTCGGGCAGAAACGTGTGCGCCTATGTATATGCGGACGCGGGCATGGACGAGAGTACGTCGGACATGGTGTTCGCGGGCAACAATCTGATCTATGAAAACGGTTCGCTGCTTGCGGAGGCAGCGCCGTTCTCGGGCGGGGTCTGCGAAGCGGAGATCGACGTCGGCTTCCTGCTCGCCGAGCGCAGACGGCTGAGCACCTTTGCCACCCATTATGAGAGCGGGTTGGAAGGGCGCTATTTTGCGGACCGCGCCGCGTTCCTGACCGACGCGGAGCCGACCCTTCGCGTCGTCAGCCCCACGCCCTTTGTTCCCGCGGAGGACAGCGAAAGGAACGAGCGCGCCGAACTCATCCTCAATATGCAGGCGCACGCGCTGGCAAAGCGGTTTGCGCACACCAACGCAAAGACGGCGGTCATCGGCATTTCGGGCGGGCTGGATTCCACGCTCGCGCTGCTCGTCACGGCGCGCGCCTTCGACCTTCTCAAAAAAGACCGCGCGGGCATCCTCGCCTACACCATGCCCGGCTTCGGCACGACGGGCAAGACAAAAAGCAACTCCCTCGCGCTCATGCAGGCGATGGGGGTGACGGCAAAGACCGTCCCCATTTCTAAGACCGTCCTTAAACACTTTGAGGACATTGAGCATGACCCCGCCGTCCTCAACGCGACCTATGAGAACGCGCAGGCGCGGTACCGCACGATGATTTTAATGAACGTCGCCAATGAGACGGGCGGACTGGTCATCGGCACGGGGGACCTCTCCGAACTGGCGCTCGGCTGGTGCACCTACAACGGCGACCACATGAGCATGTATGCCGTCAACTGTTCGGTGCCCAAGACGCTCGTCAAGCACCTTGTCCGCGCCGAGGGCAGACGCCTTGGCGGCGAGACGGCGGAAATCTTGGAAAGTATTCTCGCCACGGAGATCTCGCCCGAACTCCTGCCGCCCGACGCGACGGGCAACATTGCGCAAAAGACGGAGGACATCATTGGGCCCTACGAACTGCACGACTTCTATCTCTATCACGTCGTGCGTCGCGGCGATTCGCCTGCAAAGGTCTATTTCCTCGCGAAGCGCGCCTTTGCGAGAAAGTATGACGCGGCGACGCTCAAAAAGTGGCTTATAAACTTCTACCGCCGCTTCTTCTCGCAGCAGTTCAAGCGCAACTGCATCCCCGACGGCGTAAAGGTGGGTTCCGTCTCGCTCTCGCCCCGCGCCGACTGGCGCATGCCCTCCGATGCTTCCGCTGCCCTGTGGCTGGAAGAGGCGGAAAAGTTGTAAAGGGGACGCGGTGTATGAGTCAATGGCATCAGGTACAAGCCCAATCCGATATCGATCAATTGCTTGAAATGTACGGCGGTTTTCATGATTCCTGCATTGTATCTCTTCATTATGTAAGCGGGACGTATGTTGACGGTGACAATGCAATGGTGTTTGGTTCCGATGACGATTTTGCACTGAACATTGTTTTTCAGAGGCAATGGGAGCCGAAGGGATTGGAGCTATGTTTTTCAGGCGTTCGCTGTTTTCATATCACCGCATTGCAAGATAATTATTTTGATGTTATCTATAACGCGTATCTTGCCTTTCATGACGGGATCCTGCCTGCAAAATATCGCGCAACAGATCGTGTGATCGTATGGGCGGACGACACGGGCTTTTGTGTCAATGAACTGAGCGAGGCGCCTACAGAGCCGGATTTTTCTTATGTGATCGCGACCGGACTGAAATGGCGCATTGTATAAATTTATAAAATAACAGCCGCGCCGCGCTTTGTGTTCACAAAGCGCGGCGCAAGCATTTTTGCAGACTCATCGGTAGGGGGGATGCCCGCTTTTTCGATTCATGCGGCAATTCGGGCAGGAAAAAATACGGCGATCAAACAGAACGACACGCCGGGCTTGCGGAATTTCCGCAAGCCCGGCGTAGCTTATTGTTTTAGAAAAACGAAATTTGGGAGAAACGAAAAATCCGAACCGATCGGCTGTTGCCAAAAGGTTCGGATTTTTTTGACTTGGTGGA
>CALVWM010000118.1 GCA_944367185.1 uncultured Clostridia bacterium
ATGGGGGAGAGCCCTGCGCTCCGCCGCCGGTTCATTGAGGAAAACGCGACGCTGGTGAAGGATCTGGACGTGTAAAAAATTCACGCAAATCTTTTTGCAAAGGCAAAAATCTTTGCCGTGAGGTTCAGAGAAAACGCTGCCGCGACGAGACTGCGGCTCGTTTTCTCTCTGCGCAGGGATTTTAAGGGCTTACAATTTAGCCCCCTGCGCATTCACTCTTTCCCCATAAGCCAAAGGGTTGGCAAATAGGGGCGCGCTAACGCAGGGAAACCCTGCTTGCGCCATGATTTATAACAAAGGACGCCAACGTCTCAAGCCTTCTCCCTCGGGAGAAGGTGGCGGCGATAGCCGACGGATGAGGGGAAATCACAATCTCAGATACAAGCAAAATCGCAATTTTGCGCAGTATGCCCCCATTTGCTGCTTTAGCGGCATGGGGGAGGGTGTGAATTGACGCGAACTATAATTGTAAGCCCTTAAGGGTTCGCGTCAAGAGAGGGAGGTGCGGTCAGCCGCGAAGCGGCGTGCCCGCAACCGCCCTCTCAGATCACGGAATTTTGTCACGCCTTTGCGTGAGAAAATTCGTGAACAGAGTAAGGAGTTGTTATGTCTAAAAAAGAAACGAGCCCGGAGCTCACCGAAGAGTTTAAAAAGACGCTCCAGATGACGCGCATCCTCGACGTCGAAGTGGACGACGAGTTAAAGCGCTCTTTCATCGCTTATGCGATGGCGGTCAACAAGTCGCGCGCCATTCCCGACGTCAGGGACGGTCTCAAGCCCGTGCATCGGCGCATCCTCTACTCCATGCACGAAATGGGGCTGTACAACGACAAGGACTACCGCAAGTGCGCCCGTATCGTCGGTGACGTCCTCGGTAAATTCCACCCGCACGGCGATTCCTCCGTGTACGATGCCCTCGTGCGCCTGGCGCAGGACTTCTCCATCAACTTCCCGCTCGTGGACGGGCACGGCAACTTCGGCTCGGTGGACGGTGACCCGCCCGCTGCAATGCGCTATACCGAAGCGCGCCTTTCCAAGCTCGCTGCAGAGATGCTGCGCGACCTCGATAAGGAGACGGTGGACTTCTTCCCCAATTTCGACGGCAACGAGATGGAGCCCGCCGTCCTCACGGCGCGCTTTCCCAACCTGCTCGTCAACGGGTCGGACGGTATCGCCGTCGGCATGGCGACCAATATCCCGCCCCATAACCTCGCAGAGGTCATCGACGGCACCGTCGCCCTCATCGACAATCCCGATATTACCGTCGACGAGCTGATGGAGTACATCCCCGCACCCGACTTCCCGACGGGCGGCATCATCATGGGCAGGAGCGGCATCCGCAAGGCGTACCGCACCGGGCAGGGCAATATCATTATCCGCTCCAAGTGCGAGATCGAGGAACACGGCTCGGGCGCCAATGTAAGAAGCCGCATCGTCGTCACGGAAATTCCCTACCAGGTCAACAAGGCGATGCTGGTCAAGACGATCGCCGACCTCGTCAAGGACAAGCGCATCGACGGCATCTCCGATATCCGCGACGAGTCGGGCAGAGAGGGCATGCGCATCGTCATCGAGTGCAAAAAGGATGCAAACGCGCAGGTCGTCCTCAATTCCCTCTACAAGCACACCAACTTGCAGATCTCCGACGGCATCATCCTTCTGGCGCTCGTGGAGAACGGCACCGAGCCTAAGGTCCTCAATCTCAGGGAGATCTTGGTCAACTACCTCGCGCACCAGAAGGAAGTCATCACCCGCCGCACCCGCTACGAACTTGCCAAGGCGGAGGAACGCGCGCACATTTTGGAAGGGCTCGTCCTTGCGCTGGCGAATATCGACGAGGTCATCCGCATCATCAAGGAGTCGGCAGACAAGAATGAAGCCTGCCGCAAACTCACGGAGGCGTTCGAGCTCTCTGACAAACAGGCGAACGCCATCCTGGAAATGCGCCTGCAGCGCCTCACCTCGCTCGAGGTGGAAAAGCTCAAGGAGGAACTGGAAGCGCTGCACGCGACCATTGCCGACCTCAAAGATATTTTAGCGAAAGAATCGCGCGTGCTGGAGATCATCAAGACCGATCTTCTTGCGATCAAGGCAAAGTACCCCTCCGAGAGAAAGACGGAGATCTCCGTCGATTTCGGCGAGATCGAGGACGAGGACCTCATCGACGAGGAGGACGTCGTCATCTCCATGACCCATTCGGGCTATGTCAAGCGTATCCCCGTCGCCGAGTACCGCGCGCAGAACCGCGGCGGCGTGGGCATCACGGCGCACCGTCCCAAGGATGACGATTTTGTCGAGCAGATGTTCGTCTGCTCCACGCACAACGACATCCTGCTCTTTTCCAACTTCGGCAAGGTGTACTCCATCAAGGGCTACCACATTCCCGAAGCCGCCCGTTCGGCGCGCGGCAGAGCGATCGTCAATATCGTTCAGCTGAGCGCGGGCGAGAAGATCGCCGCGATCCTGCCCGTCTATGCGCGCGACGGCGGGTATCTCGTGATGGCGACCAAGCAGGGGCTCATCAA